>JAQUZO010000060.1 GCA_028691285.1 Anaerovibrio sp.
ACATCAACTATATAGCAGCTTTCCCGCAGCTCCTCCGGGGCACCCTCGCCAAACAGTATAATCATGCCGTCAGCCATAAATTCGTTGGCAGACGGGCCGATTTCGTTAATCATATTTTCATAGATAATCATATTGCCTCCAAATATAAGCGCTTAAATGCTTGCATACAGACCAAAGCTCGCCGCATAGGCCAGCAGAATCCTGATCCAGCCGGTCAGGAAACGGGAGTACATTACAGACACGACGCCCACCTCGATGGTTTCCGTTTCCGCCTCAGCCAGACCAAGTCCTACAGGGATAAAATCGCAGGCCCCCTGACAGTTGATGGCAAATAATGCCGGCAGTGCCAGCTGGGGAGCGATGCTGCCCTTGCCGATTTCCGCCCCCACCAGCGTGCCGATGATCTGAGCGATGACGGCACCGGGGCCAAGGAGAGCGGACAGTCCCGGAATGGAGCAGATAATGCCCAGAATGACCAGTCCGACAATATTGCCTGCCAGAGGTGTCAGAATCGAAGCGAACAAATCCCCAAAGCCGGAGCCGTTGATGATGCCAATCAGCATGGACACAAAGGCCATAAAAGGCAGCAGCGTGGTGATGCAGGTCTGGATGGCGTCCCGGGCTGCCTGATAGAAGGTGTTTACCACCTTGCCGGCACCCAGCCCCAGCACTGTAATCAGACTTTTGTTTTTCTGTTCCGCCAGGGTTTCGGATACCTTTTTGTCGGCAGTGAACCTGCCCTGATTATGTCCGCCAGCGCCCGCAGCCTGGTCAGAGTCCTCAAAATGTCCGGCTGCCTCTGCTCCCTCCTGTGCCGGAGAAATATGCTTGGAGGTTACTGCCGAAACATAAATATCCTCCGTGATATACTTTGCCATGGGGCCGGATTTGCCTACCGGCATGACATTGACAGTGGGAATGCCCTTTTTCGGATAGATGCCGCAGCGCAGCGTACCGCCGCAGTCAATGATGACCAGCCCGATTTCCTCCTCGGGGCATTTGGTCTTGAAGCCGTTGACAGGTATCATCCCTGTCAGCTCCACGATTTTGGCCAGGCACTCCGGCTTCGCTCCGCCGCCGGTGATGAACATTACCTTATTGCGCTGTTCGGTAGGAGTGATAACCAGAGGGCCGCCAAAGCCGCCTGTACCGTGCTCGATTCTTATGGATTTATACTCAGCCATCACTATCTCACTCCTTTACCAAATGAATTTCACGGCTCAATCTGACTCCCTGCTGCTTTTCCACAAATCTGGTGGTCAATTCGGTCGCCCACCCGGAAATAAAGTTGGCAGCCAGGCCCACCAGCAGATAACGCACCGCCAGCGGGGTCATATCCAGTCCCAGCATGGCGATACCATTGGCGATGCCCAGCCAGATAAACAGCTCCGAGGCATTGATATGCGGAAAAATACCGTTATTGGTGTGGCAGTGATAGGTGACAGAGGCATAAAAGCACGGCTTGTAGAACTCCGGCATGAACTTGCCCATGGAAAGTGCCATGGGATTGCCCAGCATAAAGGCACTGACAAAGGGCAGCACCATGTAGCGCAGAACCGGATTGCCGGTACACACGGAAGCCAGCCGTGCCACCGCCTTGTCCCCTGCCAGAGCAATAATCGAATTCATCAGTACCAGCAGCATTAAAATCGTCGGTATGATACCCGTTACCCAGCCGACAAACTGTTCACCGCCTAAGTTGAACAGCCTCATAAAGCCGGCTGCTAATTGGACCAGAAAATCCATAATGACTCCTCCTTAAATTCAGAAACTTCTTCTTTTTACATTTATCTTCCTAAGAGAATGGCCGCAGTTCGTTTCAGCCGCTGGAACGGAGACGGCGGGTCGGGAATCTCCTCCCCTGCCATATATCTGTTATAGGTGCCGCGGGCATCCAAAATCGCCCTGCGCAGATTTCTGCCCTTCGCCGGCAAATCCTGTTCAGTCAGTGTGCCGACATGCTTGCCGGCAAAACCCGCCAACGGCCTGATGCGGGCAAAACAGGTAACCCCCTCCAGCTTGCTGGCTTCACAGATAATCCCCTCACCGTCAATGCGGAACATGACAATGGCACCGGCGTGAAAGCCTCCGGACTGTCTGCCGCACACCACCCTGCCCTGCCGCCGCAGACGGATGAATTCCCTGGAAAAACGCCGCATCTGCATACCGCTCAAAATTGTCTGCAAGACAAACATAGCCGCTATCAATAATCCAACCTTCAGCATGATTTTTCTCCTTCCTTCTGCCAGTATCATTTTATTTTTTAGAAGCCCCCTGATGGTATAACACCCTGAGCAGCGCCGAAAAGGAATCCGCCTCGGCAATCTGCCGGCACAGCTCGGCATCCTGGGTTATCGTGATGATTTCATCGTAAATGCGCAGCAGCAGGCCGTCATCACTGTCAAGCTGCTCCGGCAGTGCCAGCATGAAAATCAGACGCAGCTCCCGGCCCTGATGGCAAAGAGGCTCCGCCAGCACGCCGATTGACAGAACCAGCTTATCCGACAAAACCTGTACGGTATGAGGAATGGCAATCCCACAGTCAAAAACCATGCTGCCTTCCTTTTCCCGCTGCTGCAGCCGGGGCAGGAAACCGGCATCGACAAGTCCGCCTGCCTGCAGCACACCTGCCATTTCTGCGACTGCCTCACCATAGCTCCGCACACCCTGCAGGACACAAAAACGATTTTCATCCAGCAGGCCCGGCAGCAGGAAACTACTGCTGTCCCAAACAGGCTCCTCCATCTGCTCCCAATATTTTGCCTTTTCAATCTTATGCTTCAAATCCTGCTCGTTGAATATCTCATGGATATGGATGAGCGGTCGATGGCAGCTGCAGGGCAAATCCACCGTCGACAAGATGATGTCATATTGGTCAAGGATTTCCGTATTGGCCTTGTCGGCTGAAAACAGTTCCAGCCGTGTGGAACTGTCAAAAACCTTCCTCAGCTGAGCCTTGACCAGCCTGGCTGTCACCCGCCCGGCGCCGAATACCACCGCTGCCCGAAAGATTTTCATGCGTTTTTCATTGTGCTCCTCGACGAATACGCTGAAATATGCTGCCAGATACCCCAGCTCATCCTCTGTGACCTCCAGTCCCATCTCATCACGGACAGTATCGGCAGCAATCATCGCCATGTGCCATGCCAAAGGATACTTGTTCCGCAGCTCCTCCAAAAACGGATGCTGCAGCTTGACATGGAAACGCAGGCGGTTGAGCATAAACATCAGATGATACATAAATTCCTGGCTGAAGCTCCCCTCCCGCAGCGAAATCTCCAGCTCCTTCTCAATCCGCACCTTGATTTTCTCCAGCAGCGGGCGGATGCTCTTATCCAAGATGATATTATGCAAATCATAAATATCCGTTGGCGTCCGCATCCCGACAATCGGCAAAAACACAAAGAGGTTTTCCTCTACGGGAAATTCCACCTGATAAAGCTGCTGCACCCGCTCAAGAATCTGCCTGACCACGGCAAATTCCTGCCGTACAGCCAGTGTATAATAGCTGTCCGGCAGCCGGACTACACAATGACCAGTCAAAAAGCGATCCAGCATGACAGTGAGAAATTGCTTAAACGCCTCCTGGGTACTCCTGTCAAAGGCAGCTGCCTGAAATGCGGCCTGCACAATCTCCATGACCTCCGAATCCAAAGGATAATCCCGATAGAAGCGGGCATAGTTATTGTCCATGATGTAGCGTCTGATATTTACTTCCAGTCCGCACAGCTCCAGACCCTTGCTGGTCCTGCCCGCAATGGAAAGCTGATAGGCTGCCAGTTTTTCCCGCAGCTTTTTCAAGTCACTGACCAGGGTAGTTCGTCCAATGTGCATTTCATACGCCAGATCATCTGTAAGCAAAAGCCCGCCTGCCCGCATCAACCGCACAAACATATAATCCATGCGCCCGCTGGAGGAAGTAAGAAAGTTCTCATCCTCCAGCAGCCTGGCAGAAATCGCCCGAAACCGTTCTTCATCGTAAATGTGCAGCACATACCGTCCCTGCTCCCCCAGGGCTACGGCACAGCCTGCCAGCTCCCGCTCAAGCTGGCGGATGTCGTTGCGCACAGTGCGCTCGCTGACCTCCAGCTTTTCTGCAAGGCCGGTGACACTCCATGCACGGTTTTTTCTGAACAAAAGCAATAGCTTAACAATTCGATTGTCATTAAACAGATTATTCATGTAACACTCCAAATTCTCAGCCGATTTGCCGGACCGGAGCAAACTGCTGATGCTTATCCCCTGGATTTGCCGCCGGATATATTGATAGTCGTACCGGATATGTAGCCTGCGCGGTCGGAAACCAGATAGGCAACCAAATTTCCCACCTCGTCCAGTTTGCCGTCACGCCCCAGAGGTATCACCTTGCTGTAATCGGTAGAGAGCTCCTCCGGCTTGCAGCCGCGGGTATAAGCCAGCGCTTCATTATAGGCTGCTGTACGCAGCCCCGTTGCCTCCATGATGCCGGGAGCGCAGGCCAAAACACGGATATGATGCTTGCCCAGCTCCTTCGCCCAGGAACGGGTGAAGCTGTCGATCGCTCCCTTGGTGGCAGAATAAGCTGACTGCCCCTGCGAGCCCTCCTTGCCTGACTCAGAGGACATGTTGAGAATAACGCCGCCTCCCTGCATCAGCATCTGTCTGGCACAGGCCTGAGCACACAGAAAAACGCCCTTGACATTGACCGTGAACATCCTGGCGAAATCTTCCTCACTCAGCTCATATTCCGGCTTTTCCCCGGCAGCATCTACCAGTAGGCGGGGCATATTGATGCCGGCATTGTTGACAAGTGCATCAATCCTTCCGTACTTCTGAACTACCGTATCCACCATCGACTGTACGCTCTCCTTGTCCCCCACATTACAGCTGACGCAAAAAGAACCATCCAGCAGCTGGCCATTCTCCACTGACATATCTGCAATGACAGCTCTGGCACCTGCCGCCTTCAGGGTATCTGCAACATGCCTGCCGATGCCTGACGCACCGCCGGTGACAATCACTACCCTGTCCTCAATACCCAACCAGCCTTTTTTTGCTTCCATTTTACTTCCTCTCTTTCCTGGCAAATGCTGCCCTTATACAGAAAGTTACAAAATCATTCTGTATTTTCTATTGATTGAGTTTATTGTAGTCGAAGGAAGCTGTTTTTTTAATGTCAATATTTACCGCCTGCTGGAAATCCCTTTGACCAGCATTTTTCCACGGACAGTAAAATTTCCGACTTGACAAAATAATAAAGTCACTTTTATAAACAGATTATAAAAGTGACTTTATTAAATCATGGAAAATATTTAGTGTCAATGGGAAAAAATACTTTTCTTCACAAAAAATACGGCAGCGAAACAAAGCTGCCGTACTTCTATTTTCAGTTTATTTTGCCGGGAGAATCCCTTATATGCTCCGCAGGAAGGAATCCAGCCACAGAAATGAAGCTCCAAAGGCTGCGGCCTCATATTTATAGTGACAAATCCTGAAATAATCCGTATTGGTATCAAAGGTGTTGCGTTCAGCCAGCTTCTCGCGCAGAGCCTTCTCATAGGCGCAGAGGAATATGCCGACATAGCCGCCGACGATGATATCACAGTCAAAGCTCATCCGCAGATTATTGATAACGATCGAAAGGTAATCAAGATATTCCTCCCACCACTCCTGCAGCCTGCTGTCTCCCTGCTGCAGGGCATCAAAAAAGCCCTTGAGCTCAGTATCGGCATAATTGGCAAGGAGCTTTGTCGAACAATAGGCATCCACGCAGCCGCGCTTGCCGCAATAGCAGAGGCGCCCATCGGGCACCAGGGCAGCATGGCCAAACTCTCCCGCGCGCAGGTTGTCTCCGTGATACAGCCTGCCGCTGTTGAGGATTGCGCCGCCTATCGTGTCACTCACCGACAGATAGACCGCACTGCCTGTAATGCCAAGCCCCCTCAGCTCTGCATAGCCTGCCGCATTGGCATCATTGATGAACATACAGGGATAAGGCAGCCTGCCGGCAATCTCCTCCAGAGGAATATCCCGCAGTTCCAGCGTATGTGAATAGGTCAGCAGCTGCCGTTCGTTGTCCACAATCCCCGGCAGGGAAACTCCTATGCCCAGGATACGGTCAGCACTGTAGCCGGAGGTCCTGAGAAAATCTTCCATGGCTTCTGCTACGAGTTGAAAATATCCATCCGTCAAGGCAAAGGGCTGTCTGTGCCGTTCATAATAAAGCAGCTCTCCTGCCAAATCGGACAGCACCAGCCCAAAATGCCTGCGTGTAATATCCAGGCCCAACGCCAGCTTTGCATCACTGATTGGAGCAAATGCCCTCGCCTTGCGCCCTCCCGTCGAGGAAAAGGTTCCTGCCTCCTGCACCAGCCCCAAATCAGCCAGCTCCCTGACATTCTGCAGCACCGTCGGCCAGCTTATATCCAGCTTTTTGGCCAGATCCTGCTGGGATATGCGCTTGCAGCCCAAAATGCTGCGGATGATGTTCAGACGGTTGATTTTTTTGACATCCTGGTTGCTTACTCTTTTATTTTCTGTAATATTCATTCCCTAAAATGCCTCCACTTTCCAGCATTTTACCCTATAGACAATTCCCCGGCAAGCTCTGTTTCTGCCGCTGCCTTTATTTAGATGTCTTTTCGAGCCCGGCCACTGCATAGGAGGAGATTCCCTGCCCATTGCCGGTAAAGCCCAGGTGTTCCTCAGTGGTTGCCTTGACATTTACAGCATCCACAGCTATGTGCAGAACTCCGGCAATATTCTGCCGCATCTGCTCGATATAGGGAGCCATTTTGGGCCGCTGGGCGACAATCGTAGCGTCTACATTGCCCACCTGATAGCCTTTGGCTGCCAGCAGCCTGCCGACCTCCTCCAAAAGCTGCAGGCTGTCTGCCCCCCTGTACCGTTCATCCGTATCAGGAAAATGCCTGCCTATATCCCCCAGGGCAGCAGCGCCCAGCAGGGCATCCGCCACTGCATGCAAAAGCACATCCGCATCAGAGTGCCCCAGCAGCCCCCTGGCAAAAGGAATTTCAACTCCCCCTATAATCAGCCTGCGGTTTTCCGCCAGCTGGTGAACATCATAACCCATACCAAATCTGGTCATCTGCTGCCTCCTAATCCTCGTACCTGATAAATTTTTCCCTGATTTCCTCAGTGAATGTCTTAAACATGTTTTCCAGATTGCTTTTCAGCAGGGATTTTTCCTGCTCCTCTGCCAAAAAAGATGTGGCAATCAAAATATCCTCCGGAGTCGTAATTTTGATATTGCGGTAATCGCTGGCCACGATATGCACAGTCTCTCCCAGCCGTTCCACCAGGCTGGCATCATCTGTCCCCAAAAAGCCATCCGCCGCCGCCTGCTCATTGGCTCTGACCAGAATATCCCGCCGGAAGCCCTGAGGCGTCTGAACCTCCCACAGCAGGCTGCGGTCAGGAGTTTCCACTACCTCTCCGGCAGTACTGCACAGCTTGATGGTATTTTTAGCCGGTACGGCGGCTATCGCTGCTCCCTTTGCTGCTGCCGTCCTGATTGTTTCCCGGATAACCCTGTCGCTGACCAGCGGCCTTGCCGCATCATGCACCAGAATAATGTCATCCTCAGCAGCGTCTTCGATAGCCTGAATGCCCTTCCATACGGAATACTGGCGTTCCGAGCCGCCAGCCACGACCTGCCAGGGCTTCAGCCCCGGCAGCCGCTTTAAAATATCACGCACAAACTGAACCTCCGGTTCAGCCGCCGCAATGACCAGTCTGTCCACAGCCTGGCAGTCAGAAAATTTCAGCAGGGTACGCACCAAAATAGGAATCCCGGCAAGCTCCATAAACGCCTTGTTCATACCGGCCTGCATTCTCCTGCCTTTACCGGCAGCAGGGAAAATAGCTGTTACCATAACCTCACACCCCTAAAATATTTTCTCCTAAACAAAAAAGCAGCATGGCTGTACCCTGAGAAAACAATACCTGATACCACAAGTGTTTTCGAGGGTACTGCCATCTGCTTGTTTTTAGTAGGACAGTATCATCCTTATGCTGTAATCGGTTTTGCAAAAATCATGCGTCCGGCAGAAGTCTGCAGGGCCGAGGTAACCTCTACCCTGATTGCCTGATTCAGGTGATAACGGCCATTCTCTACAACAATCATGGTTCCGTCATCCAAATAAGCAATCCCCTGTCCGTGCTCCTTGCCTTCCTTGACAATAGTGACATTCATATTCTCACCAGGAATCACGACAGGCTTTACGGCATTGGACAAATCATTGATATTCAGCACAGCAACCCCCTGCAGCTCAGACACCTTGTTGAGGTTGTAGTCATTGGTGATGATCTTGCCGCCCAGCTGCTGTCCCAGACGGATCAGCTTGGAATCCACCTCGGCAATATCATCGAAATCCTGATTGATGATTTCTACCTGCAGGCCGCTGTCCGTGCGTATCTTCTGCAGAATATCCAGTCCGCGCCGTCCCCTGACCCTTTTCAGAGGGTCAGCAGAATCAGCAATATGCTGCAGCTCCTCCAGTACAAATACCGGTATCAGCAGCTTGCCATCCAAAAAACCCGTACTGCAGATATCCGCAATACGCCCGTCAATGATGACGCTGGTATCCAGAAGCTTACAGCCCACATAGCTGGCATGGCTGCTGAACGCAGTCCCCTGCGGGACATCAGCAGACGCCATGGCCGCCCCGGGCTGCAGCTCCTCAGCCGACTTCTCCTTGGGCTTTTTCTTCAGCTTCATCATGCGGCTGAAAAGCTCGCCTATTTCCTTTTGTTTGCGCACAACAATATGAATGCCAAGGTAGCCGAAAACGATACTGAACAGCACCGGAATATAGCTGCCTACCACTGGGATATTAGAAAATGCTCCGCCTAATAAATTAGCAATTATAAGTCCAATAGCCAAACCTGCAACACCGGCAATCACATCCTGCAAAGGCATTTTGCTGAGCTGTCCCTCTACCCACAGAGAAAACTTCTGCAGCCTGCCGGCAAAAAACGGCGATATGAAATATCCTACAGCCGCACCAATGCCCGTACCCAGGACAATCAAAATCACATTGGCCACAGTCAGCTTGTACAGTCCCATGTCCGTCTTCAATACCTCTGTACTGATCAGCGCCGTAAGAAGCGGGCTTGCAAGATGCACCAGTACGCCGCCGATTACTGCCAGCAGTGCAGTTACAAAAAATCGTATAACCTTAATTAACATTTCTTTTCACCTCCTTTACCTGATTCAATATATAACAACAAGCTGAAAATCAGCTGTATGCTGCAATCATAGTGTTTGGGACTTTTCTCCTTTATGAGCCTGACATAAAAACAGCCTGTTTAGCAACAGGCTGCACAAGGCATCAAAGAACAAATTCTCCAGGACTATAAGCTGTTCTTATCCAGTTTTTCCATCATCCATGCCTCAGCATAATCAGCAGTATTGCTTAGAGCGAAGGACAGTTCACTGATAAAAATCTGTTTTGCCAAATCCAGCAGGCGTTTCTCTCCGCCGGAAATTCTTTTGCGCTTGTCCTGCAGGATCAGATTGCGGATGACCGCTGCAACCTCCAGGATATCTCCTGTTTTCAGTCGATTCAGGTTATTGTGAAAACGCTTATTCCAGCTGCCTAAAGGCTTTTCGGGTGCTTCCTGCAAAACCTTTGCCACCTGCTCTATGTCCGCCAGCGGGGAAATCTGTCTCAGGCCAATACCATCTGCATTGTCTGTAGGAATCATTATCCTGATGCCGCCAACAGGCATCTGCAAAATAAAGTACGCCTTTACCTGCCCCATGATTTCACATTCCTCGATGCCCGCAATTTCACCGGCACCATGCATTGGATAAACCACTTGATCGCCAACCTGTAACAAAAATACACCCCCTCCTACGAATAAACCACATACGGTAATTATAGCATAGTTTAATTCATAAGAAAAGTAGAATTTTATCATATATATAATACCATGT
>JAQUZO010000061.1 GCA_028691285.1 Anaerovibrio sp.
CAAAGGCGGAGCAGCTGAAGAAGGAGGGCTAATCAATGGCTACTATTAAGCTAGAGATTGTATCTCCCGATAAAATCGTATATACTGCTGACATCAACATGCTGATAGTCCGCTCCACGGTGGGCGAACTGGGTATCCTGCCCCATCATGCACCGATGGTAACCGGGCTGGTGCCCCATGCCATGCGGATGAAGATTGGGGACACCGAGTCCCTGATTGCGGTAGCAGGCGGCTTTATGGAGGTCCAGCCGGACAAGATTACAGTGCTGGCTTCTGCCGCGGAACTGCCTGTTGAGATTGATGTGCTGCGTGCGCAGAAGGCCTATGAACGAGCCAAACAGCGCCTTGAGGCACTGAAAGACGGCAAGAAGACAGATCCGCCGATTGACAGCATCCGTGCTGAAATCGCCTTGAAGCGTGCCCTGGCCCGTCTTCAGGCCAGCGGACATTCATTTTAAAAGTTTAAGCAGCTAAAGACCTATGCAAAATGTTTACGAATGTTTTGCATGGGTCTTTTGTATTGTTATGCATAAAATAGTGGATGTTTAATATTTTTTTTGCATAAAAGAAGGAAAAACAGAGACAGGACGAGGATAATATAATTGCTGAATGCATATATGTTGGATGAATTTTGTATCAGGCCAAGTGCTGACATTTTTTATGCAAGAAGGGAAAGGACGGGAACACAATGATTCAACTATCATCTATGAAAACACGGCTCATGCTGGCAATTGGCGGTATTTCTTTTGCAGCAACTGTAGGTATTGGCGGCTCTTTCATCGCAGGCATTGTCCAAAGCAATGATCTGCAGCTGGCTGCCTATCGGCAGGATGTGGAGAATAATATTCAAAAGACACTGAAGGCGGAAACAGAGGTAGCCTACAGTGTCTTAGAAGAATATCACAAGAAGCAGCAGGCAGGTGAGCTTACTCAGGAGCAGGCCAAAAAGGAAGCCGCTGATCGGGTGCGCGACCTGCGCTACGATAATGGCAAGGGATATTTTTGGATAGATACCACGGAGGGCGTGAATGTGGTGCTGCTGGGACGCCCTGCCGAGGGCAAGAGCCGCATCAATGACCGGGATGCTGACGGCAATTACTATATTCAGGATCTCATTACCAACGGCAAGAAGGACGGCGGCGGCTTTTCGGATTATTCCTTCCCAAAGCCCGATTCAACAGAGGCACTGCCTAAAAGAGCCTACAGCGTTCTTTTCAGCCCATATCAGTGGGTTATCGGGACAGGTGTCTGGATTGATGAGGTGGATGCTCTGGTAGCGGAGAGGGCACAGTCACTCAATGAGCAGCTCCGCAATGAAATTCTCAAGAGTTTGGGCATCATGGTTGTCCTGCAGCTGATTTTCCTCTTCCTCGCCCGCTATATTGGTGCCAATATAGCCAGGCCTATCACGAGGGTTACAGAGAGCATGGAGGTCATGGGGACGGGAGATTTCCGCCTGACCGGCGAGGCGGCTGCCGACATACAGGCAATGACTGAGCGACCTGACGAACTGGGCACTATGGCCAAGGCTCTGCAGGAAATGAACAGCAGGGTGCGGGGGCTGATGAAGGATGTTGCCGAAACGGCAGAATATCTGGCGGCATCCTCGGAGGAGCTTACCTCCACGGCAGAACAGGCGGCAGAGGTAAGTCAGTCTATCGCCAATTCTGTAGTGAATGTAGCCAGCTCCTGCAGTGAACAGTTCAAGGATGTGGAAACTGCCAGTGCGCATACGCAGAGCCTGACAGAAAATATGCAGTCCTTCCGCGGCCATCTTCAGGATACCGGCAGCAAGGTTCGCCAGACTACTGATGTGGCGGAGGAAGGCAATAATAATGTTGAGCTGGCTGTGACGAGCATGCAGTCAATTGAAAACAGCGTAACCCATATTTCAACCCTGATTGAGGGGCTTGGCGAGAACTCCAAGCAGATCGGAGCAATCGTGGATACGATTGCCGAAATCGCCAACCAGACCAATCTCCTGGCGCTGAATGCCGCTATTGAGGCGGCGCGTGCCGGTGAGCATGGACGCGGCTTTGCAGTTGTTGCTGACGAGGTGCGCAAGCTGGCAGAGCAGTCTCAGGCAGCAGCGGGGGAGATTTCCGAGCGCATAAGCAAGATTCAGGGCTCTACCAACGAAGCCGTGGAGGCAATGCACAGCGGACTCGGTGAGGTTATGGCCGGCACCAATACCGTTCAGTCTACGGGAGACTCCTTCAAGGGAATTTCCGGTATGGTGGGCGAGGTAGCAGAAAGTGCTGCCAAGATGCAGAGTGCTGTCGGTACTCTGACTGCCAGCGTTCAGGAGATCGACGCGGCTGTTATCCAGATTAACGAAAAGAGCCGGGTGGTTTCTGAGGAAGCGCAGACTGTTTCGGCAGCTACGGAGGAGGAAACTGCCTCCATGCATGAGATTGCCGATGCGAGCCGCAAGCTGGCAGAACAGGCACAGACTCTGCAGAATGCGATCTCAGCCTTTAAAATCTAAAAACAAATACAGGCAATAAAAAACTGCCGCATATTGAAGCAATATGCGGCAGTTCTTTTATTGCAGTGCCTGATTTCAGCTGTTCGGTATAAAGCTGTTCCGATATACAGGGCAGTCAGCGCCAGAACTGTATATAGAGGCTGTAGCCCAGAAGGCCGATGGATGTAACCAGCATGGTGGAGCTGACAGCAATGAGGGTAGTATGCATCTGTTTGCTGAGGTTCAGGCGGCGGTTCAGGTATACGACCACCATGCCGATCATCAGGACAGTATACATAGCATGTCCGATATCATCCAGAGTGGACCAGCCCACTACCAGGATAAAAAGGGTTACAGCGATGAGCACCAGCAAAAGTGCATCCCTGGTTGCCTTTGGCTTCAGGTCTGCCTTTGCCTGCTCATCATCCTTGGGATGCAGTTTATTTTGAATTTTTTTGTACTGAGTTGCCATTGAAGAATCACCAGTCCCTTTCAAATAAAAATACTTAATCATTATATCATACCTGCCAGGCGTTTGTCACTTGCCCGGCGGGGGATTTGCTCTGCTCAGCGGTCAAAATAAATTTGCAGGAAAAAACTGCTGATGATAGAATAAATGGTATGAAGGGGGAGGATGCTAAATGGTACGAGGCCCGAGAAGCCGGGAGAAATTACAGGCTTACTATGATTTGTACATGGATACAGGCAGACTGGATCCCAATATAAATCCTGAAATAGCGGCTTCCTGGCAACGAAGCCGTGGCTATAATGCTGCCTCTGACAGAATCCATACCGACCACAGGCTTTCACCGGAGGCTTTTGCCGCCAGACAGAGATTACATCGCGATGCGATTTTATATTTGCGCCAGCTCACCGGGCAGCTGAGGGACTTTTTCAAGGAATACGATATCAGCCTGCTGCTTTTGGATGATGAATGCGTCATTCTGAAAAGCTATACGATGCCCTTCTATCAGATGACACCGGGAGAAATCGAAGGGGTACGGGTAGGCATTGAGGATATAGGTACCAGCAGCGTCAGTATGGCATATGAGCTGCAGACGCCCTTTTGGGTATTCGGACCTGAAATGTGGGTGCGTGATTCACATGACAGTGATGCCTGCTCGGCGCCGATTTTTGTGGACCAGAAAATGTGCTACATCATTACGATGGTGGGGATGCACTATCAGAATATGCCTCAGGAGTCAATCATGGCGGTGCTGAAAACACTGAGCTTCGGCATGGAAAATTATCTCCAGCAGCAGAGCCGTCTCAGAGCACAGGAAATGATTCTGGATGTGGTTCCATTTGCGGTCTATCATGTCATGGAAGGCTCTGAGGTCGCCTATGCCAACAAGCTGGGCATGCAGCGGCTGAAAAAAATCGGCGTGGGCAAAAAGGACAGCAGAAGCTTCAATACAAAGCTCAGCGATGTGGTGATGAATTATCATCATACGCCGATATATACCGGTTTCCAGGGTGTACCCAGCCACAATAAGGAAGTGACCTGGATTACCCAGAGTAAAACCTACGAGGACATTACCACCGTCATACCCTTTGAGCAGGATATAGGCGGCAGAGTGCACAGCGTGCTGGCCATCTCCATGCCTATTGAGGATTTGCGCACGATGGTTGCGCATGCTGCGGGCTTTACAGCCAAATACAGCCTGAATTCCCTGGTATGTGAGGGCAGCTCCTTCAATTCAGTCAAGGATAAGGCGATGCGCATAGCCAAGGGCAAGGGCCATGTATTGCTTTTGGGTGAGAGCGGTACCGGCAAGCAGCGCATGGCACACGGCATCCATCAGGCAAGCTCTTTCGCGAGCGGGCCGTTCATCACCCTGAACTGTCTGGATGCCGCCCAGGAAATCATGGAGCAGGAGCTGTTTGGTGTCAGTGTGAGCAAGGATGTCAGCCATCCCGGCAAGCTGGAGCTGGCTGACGGAGGGACACTGTTTATTGATGAGATTGAAAAGATGCCCGGAGAGATCGCCAGAGAGCTGGCAGCGTCTCTTATCACGAAGGAATCAAGACGGATTGGAGAGGAAACCAGCCGTCCTATCAATGTACGCATCATAGCGGCATGTGACGGTGAGCTGAAGCGTTTTGTGGAGAGAGGCAGCTTCCCAAAGGAGCTGTATGATATTATTTCCCGCAGTGTCATCAGGATACCGCCGCTGCGCAACCGCAGGGAGGATATCGGTATTTTGGCGGAACATATCCTGACGGAGCTGGCTGCTATGCACCAGGTACCGGCCAAAACCCTGTCCAAGGGTGCGGTCAAGCTCCTGCGGGCCTATGAATGGCCGGGCAATATCAAGCAGCTGCAAAGTGTGATGGAGAATGTATTCTTCAATACGACCGGCAGCGAGGTGCAGCCGGAGGATATTGACCTGATGGGGGATGCCAAGCTGAACGGCAGATGGAAGGAAGACAAGGATGCTTTTGTCAAGCTCTGGTCTGTGGCAGGGGGAAATGTCAGCCGTCTGGCCAATGTTCTTCATGTGAGCAGGGTGACCCTGTACAGGTACCTGAAAAAATACGGTTTGGACAAGAGTAAGTTTGAAGTTTAGTTTTTAGGAGGAAGTTCGTGCGTTTAAGAAGAAAGCCCTGGGTAGATGAAGCAATCCATGATTTTGATGATTTTGTATTTCCGAAGGACAGGCCTGCCGGAGAGCAGCAGAAAGGAAACTGGCATCAGGTGTTTGGCCGTGAGGCAAGACTGTATGTAGAGCTGGGCACCGGCAAGGGAGATTTTATCAGCCAGCTGGCACTGCGCCATCCTGAGGTGAATTTCATTGGGATAGAGGCTCAGCAGGATGTGCTGTATTCTGCTGCAAAAAAAATACGGGAGCTGGAGCTGACCAATGTCAGGCTGCTGGTTTTTGACATCAATAATATTGAAAATATCTTTGGGGAGCATGAGGTAGATCAGTTCTACATCAATTTCTGCGACCCCTGGCCAAAAGCCCGCCATGCCAAGCGCCGTCTGACGCATATCGGCTTTCTGCACCGCTATGACAGGCTTCTGAAAAAGCCGGGCCGTCTGATTTTCAAAACGGATAACCGCGCTTTGTTTGATTTCTCCTTGGAGCAGTTCCGGGAAGCAGAGCTGGGGCTGGAGGATGTATCCTTTGACCTGCACAGTGAGCACCGTCCGGACAACATCATGACGGAATATGAGCGTAAATTCAGTGGGTTTGGTGAAAAAATCAACCGATGTGAGGTCGTGTTTCCTTGAGAACAGCAGCTACATTCAAAAGATGGCTTCCCTGGAACAACAACCACGAGGCCATTATCTGGCTTATGCTGATTCTGCTGCTGGTAGGTTCAGCCAACATTTTAAGCTCCACCTTTATCCTGGCGGAAAATGAGCAGAATGCCCCCTATGCTTATCTTTTGAAGCATGGTGTCAGTATGGTGATAGGAATTTTCCTGTTTGCCCTGACCTGCCGGGTGGATTATCACAAATGGCGGGAGCTGTTGGGCATTGTGTCCCTTATAGTGGCAATTCTGCTGGTATTGGTGCTGTTTTTCGGCACAGAGGTCAACGGTGCCAGAAGATGGATTTACCTGGGAGCGTTTTCCTTTCAGCCGGCGGAGTTTGCCAAGATCTGCAGTGTCATGATGGCGGCCTATTCCCTGTCCTATCAGGTGGAACGGCGCAGGCCGATTGCCCTGATGACCAGGCAGAATGCCTTTATTGTCGGGCTGGCGATTCTTGTGGAGCTGGAACCGGATTTGGGCACTGCCAGCGTCATTATCGGCGTGCCAATGGTGATGATCTGCATGGCGGGGCTGAAAACCTATAAGCTGCAGCGGATGCTGGCAGCCGGTGTTCTGGTGGTTGCGGCACTCTGTATCTATCAGCCCTACCGCCTGGAACGGGTGCGTGTCCTGCTTGACCCATGGGCGGATGCGCAGGGCATGGGCTATCAGACCGTCCAATCCATTACCGCTATTGGCTCTGGGGGCTTTTGGGGCATGGGGCTGGGGCAGGGGCTTGCCAAATATGCCTATCTGCCGGAAGCCCATACGGATTTTGCCTTTGCGGTCTTTTGTCAGGAAAACGGTTTTCTGCTGGCAGTGCTTCTACTGCTGATTTATTGTGCCTTCGCCTATTATGCTGCCAGGATTGCCGGTGATGCCCATGACATTTACGGACAGCTGCTGGCCAGCGGCATTATGGTACTGGTGGTAGGACAGGCAGTAGTCAATATCCTGATGGTATCGGGCTGCTTTCCTGTTGTTGGTGTGCCGCTTCCCTTCGTCAGCTACGGCGGTACCTCTCTGATGATGACGATGGCTTCGGTGGGAGTGCTGGTGAATATCAACCGTTACAGCCAGGCCAAACGGCTCCGGGAAAAGCTGGACAGTCTGAAAAACCAGCCTGTGAATGAATCGGCAGGGCAGGCAAGGCCAAAGCTCAGGCTGATAAAATAAATTTATATTGTGAAAAGAGCTGACAACATGAAAAGACAGAAACGCATTGCGTTGATTAATGATATGACCGGCTTTGGGCGCTGCTCCATTGCAGTGGAGCTGCCCCTGATTTCGGCGATGAAGATACAGGCATGTCCGCTGCCGACAGCTATTTTATCGGTACATACGGGCTTTCCTGAGCATTATATAGATGACTATACGGACAGGATGCGCCCCTATATGGAGAATTGGGCAGCCAATGGGCTGGAATTTGACGGTATCTGCACCGGCTTCCTCGGTTCGGTGGAGCAGATAAATATCGTGGAGGAATTTATCCGGCGCTTTAAAAAGTCCTCCACAAAAGTGATGGTAGACCCGGTAATGGGGGATTACGGCAGGCTGTATTCATCGTATACGCCCGAAATCTGCCAGGAGATGAAGCGCCTGCTGCACTGTGCAGATTTGGTCACACCAAATCTGACTGAGGCATGCCGCCTGCTGGATGAGGAGTATCCAGCCGATGGGAATATCACTGAGGAGGCGCTGGAGAAAATGGCGCGGGCGCTGTCTGAGCGGGGACCTGGTCAGGTTGTGATTACCGGGCTGCACATGAAAGGACAGGTCATGAATTTTGTCTATGAAAAGAACGGCAGACAGGCAGCCCTCAGTGAGCCGAAGGTTGGCGGAGACCGTTCCGGTACCGGCGATGCCTTTGCCGCCATCGTGGCGGGGGGGATGGTGAATGGGCTTGAGCTGCAGGAGGCAGTAGCCAAGGCAGCGGCCTTTATTACCAAATCGCTGAGATATACGCAGGAGCTGGATTTGCCGTGGAATTACGGTCTGGCCTTTGAGGAATATTTGACGGAGTTGAATTAATATGTTAGTTTATGCAGTTCATGAAGGCGGGCGTTATGTCCGTGTAGAGGACAGCCTGTGGGAGCAGCCTGAGGGCAGCCGCGGCTTTTATGTAAATATCACCAACCAGTGCAACTGTGCCTGCACCTTTTGCCTGCGCTCCATGAAGCACATGGCAGAGGAAAGCAGCCTGTGGCTGAAAAATGAGCCATCGGCGGCAGAGGTCAAGGCGGAGCTGGACAAGCTGCCCTGGGAGCTGGCGAAGGAAATCGTCTTTTGCGGCTTCGGCGAGCCGACAATGCGCCTGCCGGTGCTTTTGGAACTGATGGCCTATGTGCGTGCCGGGCATCCGGAGGTTCCCATCAGGATGAATACCAACGGACTGGCAGATTTGCAGTACGGACGCTCTGTGGCAGGTGATTTCAAGGGCCTGCTGGATACTGTTTCCATCAGTCTCAATGCCTCCAACGCCCAGCGGTATCTGGAGCTGACCAGGTCCGGTTTTGGTTTGCAGTCCTTTGAGGCGATGCTGAAATTTGCTGTGGACTGCAGGCGGTATATTCCCAAGGTGGTCCTGACAGTTGTGGAGAAGGTGGAAAACCAGGCTGAGATAGATCTGTGCCGCAAGCTGTGCGCTGAAAAGGGACTGGAGCTGAGGGTGCGCATTTATGAGGATAGCTGAATATATAACTGTTTGTTGTAGGAGTGACGGGATGTTATGAAAAAATTAGTAGTGATTCGCGGTGGCGGCGAGCTGGCTACCGGCATTGCTCATCGTCTGCATAATACCGGCTATCAGGTGCTGATGCTGGAAAAGGAGGCTCCCTCCGCTATCCGCCGTGATATTGTTTTTTGCAGAGGCTGTTTATGAGGGTGAAAAGAGAGTGGAGCGTCTGAGCTGTTATCGGGCGGATAGTCTCCATGATGCTGAGCATATGCTGAAAAAAGGGCAGGTCGTGATTATTGTAGACCCGGAGGCGGAATGTCTGGCGAAGTTCAAGCCGCGGATTCTGGTGGATGCCATTTATGCGAAGCGCAATCTGGGCACCTCCAAGGAGATGGCGGATTTTACTGTCGGGATTGGGCCTGGCTTTGTGGCAGGCAGGGATGTCAACTGCGTTATCGAAACGACCAGGGGGCATAATCTAGGCAGGCTGATCTATGAGGGCCAGGCTCTGCCGGAAAAGGAAACAGTGGAGCTGCGCGCCCTGATGAAGGCATCTCATTCCATCAATTCCCCAAGTGACGGCTATTTGGAGGGAGGGCATCCTCTGTCCTATATCGTGAAGAAGAATGAAACCATTGCCAGACTGCACATGGAGGGCGGCAATGTTTTTGAAATCAAAGCGCCGGTCGAAGGTGTGCTGCGGGGTCTGCTCCACGACGGCTGTCCTGTGTGCACGGGACTGAAAATTGCGGAAATCGACCCAAGCACGCAGCCGGACAACTGCACGACTATTTCTGCCAAGTCCCGCTGTGTTTCCGGCTCTGTCCTTGAGGCAATCTGTGTATGGGAAAATTCCCGGGTCAGGAGATCCCGTTTTTCCTGGAAAAAGTAATGAAAGCATACAGGTGGTGTTTATATGTCTTATGTGGTTACCAAGCTGGTCACCTCAGAAAAAAGCCTGGATTTTTTTCTGCTGGGAACCTTCAGCGATATGAAGCAGGCAGCGGCAGCTGCCGTAGAGGAATACAAGGAGTACAACAAAGCTGCTTCCTTTGTGAATCTGCAGATGGTCAATGAATGGCTGAGCACCCGGGGGGAATATTCCTTCCGTCAGGATGCTGCCCACCGCCTGCAGCTGGATATCAGCAGGACAGAGGAGAATGAGCCGGTTCCGGCGGAGCACCGGAAAATTTTTTCCTGCAGCGAGCAGGACAAGGTCTGGGTGCAGGTGAGCTCTGCGCTGGTACCGGACGGCGTAAGCAAAGCAGAGCTTTGATGAGAAGGTACTGCCGCTGTGAAGAAGGTTTTTTCCGACGGGGTATTTTCATTGTATGTAGATTTGTCAATGATGTGAGACCTCAGAAACGGCAAAATCCTATGGAAAAATCCAATAGTCTATACCAGCTGATTTCGTTTTTGGATTGGAGAAAGCCAATCCAGCGACTGCATGGGGATC
>JAQUZO010000004.1:0-6256 GCA_028691285.1 Anaerovibrio sp.
CAGTCGCACCACTTTGACACACAGCAAATTTTATATAAATCAGTATCGGGGCGTAGCTCAGTTTGGTAGAGCACCTGGCTTGGGACCAGGGGGTCGTAGGTTCGAATCCTGTCGCTCCGACCATTTTGTCAATACAACTTCTCAGGAATGAGAAGTTTTTTTGTGCGTAAATATAGGAAAAGAATTTTGCGGTAAAAGAGGATTTCTGCTGCAGAAGGAGAATTTTATATAGCTAGAATAAAATATGCTTTTTAAGAAAACAGAAAATTTATTGTACATATTACAATTCAAAACAAGAAAGTTCTTCTTATTGATTGTGCAAAATTTGAATCTTTGATAAATGTGAGCTGCAATTTTGTTCATACGATTACTAAAGGTTATAGTTAAAGAAAAATCGGATAAATAGTTCATATTATTTTACAAAAAGTATACTGAGAGCGTACTTTAAAACATTTCACAAACACAAAAACAGCTTTGCCGGAAAGCGGCAGAAGCAGACTGAAAACCTTTACTTGACTGAATTTACTTATAGTGGTATCCTTTTAAATAAGGTTAATATGTGCTATGAATTTTATGATAACTTGTCTATGACAGAACGATAACTTCAGGTTATAGAACTGAGCTGCTTGGAGCTGTCACATAAGATTCGTAAAGATTTTAGGTATATACAGGGGGAGATTTTTGATGATTGATATTCTCAATCGCGTCCGCAACAAGGATTTACAGGCTAAGATTGTAACTGCAGAAGAGGCAGCTGCAATCATTAAGCCGGGCATGAATGTTGGCACCAGCGGCTTCACTCCATCTGGTTATCCAAAGGCAGTACCTATGGCTTTGGCTGCCCGCATGGAAAAGGAGCATTTCCAGATCAATCTCTGGACAGGTGCTTCCACCGGTGATGAAGAGGATGGTGCACTGGCAAGGGCAGACGGCATCAAGTTCCGTATGCCGTACCAGACCAACAACGATATGCGTAAGGCTATCAACAATGGCAAAATTGATTATTGCGACCTGCATTTGTCCGAGTCT
Source organism: Anaerovibrio sp. (assembly GCA_028691285.1). Lineage (GTDB taxonomy): Bacteria > Bacillota > Negativicutes > Selenomonadales > Selenomonadaceae > Anaerovibrio. The sequence continues at coordinate 1,030 of JAQUZO010000004.1, forward strand.
GCTCAGTTGGCTCGCTATGGCTTCTTAGGCGGCAAAATTGATGTGGCTATTGTGGAGGCCTGTGCCATCACCGAAGAGGGAAACATCATTCCTACGACTTCCATGGGCAACAGCGCTTCCTATGTGGAGACTGCCGATGTTGTCATCGTAGAGGTCAATACTACTCAGCCGGTGGAGCTGGAGGGGATGCACGATGTGTATGTTCCTCTGGATCCGCCAAACCGTCTGCCGATTCCAATCGTTAAGCCTAATGACAGGATTGGTACACCGTATATCCCGTGCACTCCGGACAAAATAAAGTACATCGTGCCTTGCGATATTCCGGATCATACCCGCGCTTTGGGTGAGATCGATGAGAATTCCCGCAAGATGTCGCACAACTTCATTGAACTGCTGAACAAGGAAATTGCTGACGGCCGTATGCCGAAGAATCTGCTTCCGCTGCAGTCCGGTGTTGGTGCAGTTGCCAATGCTGTAATCAGCGGCTTTGTTGATTCCGATCTGAAGGACCTGACCGTATTTACAGAGGTTATCCAGGACGGCATGTTTGACCTGATAGATGCAGGCAAGCTGGCATTTGCTTCCGGCACGGCGCTCAGCCCATCTCCGGAGGGACTGGACCGCTTCTATAAGAATATCAAGGAGTACAGGAAGCACATTGTGCTGCGTCCTCAGGAGGTTGCAAACAGCCCTGAGGTTGCGCGCCGCATCGGTATCATTGCCATGAACACCGCTATTGAAGCGGATATTTACGGCAATATCAATTCCACGCACATCATGGGTTCCAAGATGATGAATGGTATCGGCGGTTCCGGCGATTTCGCACGCAATGCTTATCTGACTGTATTCTTTACGGTTTCTACAGCCAAGGGTGGAGCAATTTCTTCTATCGTGCCTATGTGTTCCCATACTGACCATACTGAGCATGATGTTGATATCATTGTTACTGAGCAGGGACTGGCAGACCTCCGCGGCCTGTCTCCTCGTCAGAGAGCCAAGGTTATCATTGAGAACTGTGCACATCCTGACTTTAAGCCGATGCTGATGGATTACTATGAGAGAGCCCTGAAGGAAACCAAGAATGCGCATACGCCGCATATCCTGAGTGAAGCTCTTTCATGGCATGAGAGATTCATGTCAACCGGTACAATGAAAAAGTAATAGGGGGTTTTTTTGAATTATGAGCAATGAAAAAATTCAGGCTGGTTTAGATAAATATAATGCCAGCGTAGAGAAGGTAGTTTCCCGCTTCCCAGAACGCCCAAACCTGCCGGAGCAGCGTTTGTACACTCCTTTGGACATCAAGGACACTACCTATGATGAAATTGGTTTCCCAGGCATGTACCCTTATACCCGTGGTGTACAGCCTACCATGTATCGCGGACGCTTCTGGACTATGCGTATGTACGCCGGTTTTTCCACCGCTGCTGAGTCCAACAAGCGTTACCGTTATCTGATTGAGTCCGGTGCTACTGGTCTTTCCTGCGCGTTTGACCTTCCTACCCAGATCGGCTATGATTCTGATGACTCTATTGCTGAGGGTGAGGTTGGTAAGGTAGGCGTTGCTATCGACTCTCTTGCCGATATGGAAATCCTCTTTGACCAGATTGACCTGGGCAAGGTTTCTACTTCCATGACTATCAATGCTCCGGCTTCTGTATTGCTGGCAATGTATATTGCTGTTGCAGAGAAGCAGGGTGTTGCTGCTGATCAGCTGAAGGGCACCATTCAGAATGATATTCTGAAGGAGTATGCAGCACGCGGTACCTATATCTTCCCGCCGCGTCCTTCCATGCGTCTGATTACCAATATCTTTGAGTATTGCTCCAAGAATGTTCCGAAGTGGAATACCATTTCTATTTCCGGTTATCATATCCGTGAGGCAGGCTCTACTGCTTCTCAGGAAATTGCATTCACCATTGCTGATGGTATTGCTTACTGTGAGGCTGCCATCAAGGCTGGTCTGCACATTGATGATTTTGCAGGCCGCCTGTCCTTCTTCTGGAACGCACACAACAATGTTCTGGAGGAGGTTGCCAAGTTCCGTGCTTCCCGCCGTGTATGGGCAAAGGTTATGAAGGAGCGTTTCCACGCTGAAAAGCCAAAGTCCATGATGCTGCGTGTCCACACTCAGACTGCAGGCTCCATGCTGACTGCACAGCAGCCTAACAACAATATCGTGCGTGTTGCACTGCAGACTGCGGCAGCTGTTATGGGCGGTACTCAGTCCCTCCATACCAACTCCCGTGATGAGGCATTGGCTCTGCCAACTGAGGAATCCGTAATGATTGCTCTGCGTACTCAGCAGATTGTTGCCTGCGAGTCCGGCCTGGCTGATGTTATCGATCCTCTCGCCGGTTCCTACTATGTTGAGGCTCTCACCAACAAGATTGAGGCTGAGGCATGGGAATACATCAACAAGATTGATGAAATCGGCGGTGCTGTTGCAGCTATCGAGAAGGGCTATATCCAGAAGGAAATTCAGGATTCTGCTTACAAGTGGCAGATGGATGTTGAGTCCGGTGCCAAGACCATCGTTGGTGTCAATAAGTTCCAGATTGAAGAGGAGCCTCCAAAGGGCTTGCTGAAGGTAGATGCTTCTGTTGGTGTTGCTCAGTGCGAGCGTTTGGCTGCCATGAAGGCTAAGCGCGATAATGCTGCTGTAAAGGCTTCGCTGACTGATTTGAAGGCTGCCTGCCAGGATGAGAATGAGAACCTTATGCCGCATATCTTGAATGCTGTTCGCGTTTATGCTACACTTGGTGAAATCTGTGGTGTAATGCGTGAGGTATTCGGTGAGTATGAGGCTCATGTAAATCTGTAATAAGTTGGAGGTAAGTAGAAATGGAAAAGCGTATCAGAGTTTTAGTTGCAAAGCCAGGCCTTGATGGCCATGACCGTGGAGCAAAGGTTGTTGCCCGTGCACTGCGCGATGCAGGCTTTGAGGTTGTTTATACAGGTCTTCGCCAGACTCCGGAGCAGATTGCTGAGGCAGCGCTGCAGGAGGATGTTAATGTTATAGCGATGTCCATCCTTTCCGGTGCGCATCCGCATCTGTTCCCTAAGGTTGTAGATTTGGTCCGCAAGAACGGCATGGATGATGTACTGATTATCGGCGGCGGTGTTATCCCTGAGACTGATATTCCGGCATTGAAGGAAGCAGGCGTATCAGAGGTTTTCACTCCTGGTACTCCTACCGGCTCTATTGTGGATTTCATCAAGGCTAATGTAAAATAAGAATTTCAATCAGATAAATTTTGGTTTCTGCGGTCACTGCCGGATATTGTCTGGGCTGTGGCCGCAGTGCCATTGTTGTTTATTGGTGGTGCAAAATGGACATTGTAGAAGAACTGTTAAAAGGAAATCGGCTGGCTTTATCCCGTGCTATCACTGCCATTGAAAATGAGTATGATGATGCTGTGGAGATTATGAAGAAGCTGTATCCTCATACAGGCCATGCCTTTGTTTTGGGTATAACCGGCCCTCCGGGAGCGGGTAAAAGTACCTTGACTGATAAATTGGCTAAGGCTTACCGCGCCCAGGGAAAGACTGTCGGCATCATTGCTATTGATCCTACGAGCCCATTTACTGGCGGAGCCATTTTGGGAGATCGTATCCGTATGAACGGACTTACCATGGACGAGGGTGTTTTCATTCGCAGTATGGGAACCCGCGGCAGTCTGGGTGGTTTGTCGCATAAGACTGCTGATGCCATCAAGGCAATGGATGCCTTCGGCAAGGATGTTATCTTTGTTGAAACCGTAGGCGTAGGGCAGTCTGAGGTTGACATCGTGAAGGCTGCAGATACAACCATGGTTGTGCTGATTCCCGGTATGGGTGATGACATTCAGGCCATCAAGGCCGGCATTCTGGAGATCGGTGATGTATTCACCATCAACAAGGCTGACCATGACGGAGCTGACAAGCTGGTCCGCGAATTGAATATGATGCTGGATCTGGATGCACACAGTGAGCAGATGACTCAGAATTCGACAGAGAAGGCACTTGCCGACCAGTTCCATCATCTCAATGTAGCAAAGCACGCTGCCGGTGCAGCATGGCGCCCGCCGATCCAAAAGGTTATTGCCAGTCAGAACGAGGGCGTCGCTGAAACCATTGAAAATATTGAAAAGCATTTCAAGTATATCAGTGAAAACGGCATTCTCCAGCAGCGACGTACCGAGCGCTCAAAGAATGAGATGCTGGATGTTCTGCATAACAATATCGGCACTTATATTACCCGCAGACTGGCAGATACCGGTGAGCTGGAGGAATATGTCGGGCAGATCAAGAGACGGGAAACCGACCCTTACACCGTGGTCGCCGATATTATGAGAGATATGTTAAAAGAGTAATTTTTTTAAGGAGGTATGCTAAATGGCATTCAAAATTTTAGGTGTGGACCATATTGGTGTTGCTGTCAATGATTTAAACGAGACTCAGAATTTCTGGACCGCTATCGGACTTCCTTGCACTGGGCAGGAGACTGTTGCAGAGCAGAAGGTTACTACTACCTTCAATCCTACTCCTAACGGTTCGGAGATTGAGCTTCTGGCCGCTACTGAGCCGGACAGCCCAATTGCCAAGTTCATTGAGAAGAACGGCGGCCGCGGCGGTATCCAGCATATTGCGCTCCGCGTTGATGATCTGCCTGCAGCTATTGCCGAGCTCCAGGAAAAGGGCATCAAAATGATTGATACTAAGCCTCGTAAGGGTGCAGGCGGAGCAGATATTGCATTTGTTCATCCAAAATCCACCTATGGCGTGCTCCTGGAGCTCTGCCAGCACGAGGACAGATAATATAAGTTCAGCCAAAGTGTATAGGGCTGTTGAGGAGGTAAAAAATGGCTACAGTTCAAGAAAAAATCGATCTCATGAAAGCCAAGAAGGCGCATATCCTTCAGGGCGGCGGTGAGAAGCGTATTGCCAAGCAGCATGAAAAGGGGAAGATGACTGCTCGTGAGCGTTTGGAACTGCTCTTTGATGAAGGCTCCTTCATTGAGCTTGATCAGTTTGTAAAGCATCGCTGCACTAACTTTGGTCAGGAGAAAAAGGATTTGCCTGCTGAGGGTGTTGTTACCGGTTATGGTACCGTTGATGGACGGCTGGTATATGCCTTCGCTCAGGATTTCACCGTAGAGGGCGGTTCTCTTGGCGAGATGCATGCAAAGAAGATCTGGAAGGTTCAGGATCTGGCTATGAAGATGGGTGCACCTATTATCGGCAT
>JAQUZO010000004.1:6356-44903 GCA_028691285.1 Anaerovibrio sp.
CATCAGCATTTTGCTACCAATATCATTTGCTGCTTCGCCCGTTTCGACGGACGCACTGTCGGTATCATTGCCAACCAGCCAAAGGTTATGGGCGGCTGCCTGGATATTGATGCTTCCGATAAGTCTGCACGCTTTATCCGTTTCTGTGATGCGTACAATATTCCTTTGGTAAATCTGGTTGATGTACCGGGCTTCCTGCCGGGTGTTGGCCAGGAGCATGGCGGTATCATCCGTCATGGTGCCAAGATGCTGTATGCATATTCTGAGGCTACTGTGCCGAAGATTACAGTTATTACCCGTAAGTCATATGGCGGTTCCTATATCGCTATGTGCTGCCGCGAGCTGGGCGCTGACCAGGTTATGGCATGGCCGACCTCTGAGATTGCCGTTATGGGTCCTGCCGGCGCAGCCAATATCATTTTCAAGCGTGATGAGCCGGAGCAGAAGGAAAAGAATACTCAGGCCTATGTGGATGAATTTGCTACTCCATACAAGGCTGCTGAGCGCGGTTACGCTGATATGGTCATCGAGCCATGTGAGACCCGTCCTCTGATCATTACTGCCTTGAATGCCTGTGCAAGCAAGCGCGAGTCTATGCCTGCCAAGAAGCACGGCAATATTCCATTGTAATAGATAGCATACATCATTAAAGTTAGTGGAGGTATATTAGATGAAAAAGTTTAACATTACTGTAAACGGTACTGCTTATGAGGTTGAAGTAGAGGAAGTAAAGGGCGCAGCAGCTCCGGCAGCAGCACCAAAGGCTCCTGCAGCACCTGCACCGGCAGCTCCGGCTCCAGTAGCAGCAGCACCTGCACCAGCAGCTCCGGCAGGCCCGGCAGCAGCACCTGCAGCAGGCGAGTCCGCAGTTAATGCACCAATGCCTGGTAAGGTTATCAAGCTGGTTGCTTCTGTTGGCCAGGCTGTCAAGGCTGGTGAAGTAGTTCTCATCCTTGAGGCTATGAAGATGCAGAACGAGATCGTTGCTCCGGTTGACGGTTCTGTAAAGGCTATCAATGTAGCAGCAGGCCAGGCTGTACAGGCTGGCGAGGTTCTGGCTGTCATCGGCTGATGTTTCGATAAAGCTGAGAATACAGAAGGGCTGTGAAATAATCAGCTCTCCAAAATAGAAGAGTCTTGTGTGCTCAAATGAGCATGCAAGACTCTTTTTATGTTAAAATTCTACGCAATTCAGGCAAAAAAATTGCAATAAAAGGAGGGATTTGTACTTCAATACGAATATTAACGGTATATCTTGAATGTAGCTGTCGCTTGTATGTAATGCAGGCGGCAGTTTTTTTTGCGCCACAAACACCACAAATAATATATTGACTACCCTATTGAATAGGGGTAAAATGAAATCAGAGGTGAGTACGCTGGAAATAAAAAGAGAATTTGTCCAAACCACTGCTTTTTCTAAAGGTTGGAGCAAGCTAGGTTTTGGTGAAGAGGATTTGCGCCGTTTAGAAAATGAATTATTGAAGGATACTAAAATTGGTGATGTTATACAGGGAACTGGGCGCATGAGGAAAATGAGATTTGCTTTTGAAGGGCGTGGTAAGAGCGGCAGTACTCGTGTATGTTATGTTGATTTTGAGGTAAAGGAAACAATTTATCTATTGGCAGTATTTGCTAAAAATGAACTGGAAAATGTATCCAAGGCAGAACGTAATAGTTTGAAGAAATTGATTGACCAAATAGAAACAAATATGTGAGGAGTGATTACAATGAGTGAAGCATTTGATATTTTATCTGGTGCATTAAGTGAAGTGATGCAGGATGTTAAGGAGCCTTATTTGCCAAGGCATACTGCGTCAATAAAGATAGAGCCTATCCGTTCGTATTCAGCAGAAAATATAAAGTCTATCAGGAAAAGTGTTGGTGTGACACAGGAGTTGTTTGCACGCTTTTTGGGAGTATCATCTAAAACAGTTGAAGCATGGGAAGCAGGAAGGAACAAACCATCTGGTCCATCAAGTAGATTATTGGGATTGTTGGAAGATAGACGTATTTCTATGACGAGCCTATGAAAAATCTATGTAAATACGGTCTTCTGTGACAAGGATTTACGGATTGTCTTTAAACTGTCAGACTGTCCGGGTACATAATGACAAGTTTGCCTCTGACCTTGTCCCAGTTGTGGATTGGCATGGACTATTTCTTAGCAGCTTTAAATGTGACCAGGTACAGCGCCTTCAGTAATGTCTGAGTGCTTGGGAATACGCTTCTTTGGCTGTTTTGCCATGATAAAAGGGCACCTATGATTAGGTTTTATCATAGAAGACCTGTTGACTTTGAGAAAAAGTTAATTTACAGAGAAACTTTCATAATCTTAAAAAAGAGCTGTGGACAAAATGATTTCCCATTTCGTTACAGCTCTTTTTTGTGCGGGGAAAAGTAAAATATCTATATTCACAAACGCATATTTGTGCTATAATTCAGATGTTATGTTCTAACTTTAAATATATATTTATTTTATATTGACAGGGGGTAAAGGTATGCTTCCCAAGCTGAATAATATTGAATTTAATGAGGCCAAGGCTGTGCCCTTCAGGGTAGAGGCTCCCTTTGAGCCGATGGGGGATCAGCCTCAGGCTGTTGAGGCACTGGCCGCGGGTATAGAAAATGGACAGGAGGCACAGGTTTTGCTGGGTGCTACCGGTACAGGCAAGACCTTTACCATCGCCAAGCTGATTGAAAAGGTGCAGAAGCCTACTCTGGTCATCGCCCATAATAAGACACTGGCGGCTCAGCTGGCGAGTGAGTTCAAATCCTTTTTCCCCGAGAATTATGTAGGCTATTTCGTCAGCTATTATGATTATTACCAGCCGGAAGCGTACATTGCTTCCACGGATACTTATATAGAAAAGGATGCTTCAATCAATGATGAGATTGATGAGCTGAGGCATTCTGCGACCTGTTCCCTATTTGAACGGCGGGATGTCATTATCGTGGCCAGCGTGTCCTGTATCTATGGCTTGGGCTCACCTGAAAGCTATCATGAAATGGTGCTGTCCCTGCACAAGGGGCAGGAGGCGGACAGGGATGCCATTTTGCGGCGGCTGGTGTCCATGCAGTATGAGCGGAACGATGTGGTGCTGGAGCGCGGCAATTTCAGGGTGCGGGGAGATGTGGTTGAGGTTTTTCCTGCCGGCTACAATAACCGCGGCGTCAGGATAGAGCTTTTTGGTGATGAGGTGGACAGGATTCTGGAGTTTGATGTGCTGACCGGCGAAGTTTTTGGCGAGCGCATCCACTCCATGATTTTCCCTGCCTCCCATTATGTTACCAACCGTGAGGATTTGGACTGTGCCATGGAAACCATCCGTGCGGAAATGGAAGAGCAGGTCAAATGCTTCAAAGGAGAAAATAAACTCATTGAAGCACAGCGGATAGAGCAGCGGGTGAATTATGACCTGGAGATGATTCAGGAAATGGGCTATTGCTCCGGTATTGAAAATTATTCACGCCATCTGACGAAAAGGGCGGCGGGAGAAGCTCCGTACACGCTTCTGGACTATTTCCCTGAGGATTTCCTGATTGTCATAGATGAATCCCATGTAACCCTGCCGCAGGTTCGTGCCATGTATGCAGGTGACCGTTCCCGCAAGGATTCCCTGGTGAGCAACGGTTTTCGCCTGCCGTCAGCCTATGACAACCGGCCGCTGAAATTTGAAGAATTTGAGAAGCGCATCAATCAGATTGTTTATGTTTCGGCAACGCCTGCCAAGTACGAACTGGCACATGCCCAGCAGATAGCACAGCAGATTATCCGTCCTACAGGGCTGCTGGACCCGGAAATTGAGGTGCGCCCGCTGGAAGGGCAGATGGATGATTTGCTGGGCGAAATACATCTGCGGGCGGAGAAAAATCAGCGTGTGCTTGTTACTACCCTGACCAAGCGCATGGCAGAAAACCTGACGGATTATTTGAAGGAAATGGGCGTCAAGGTGCGCTATCTCCATTCGGATATTGCTACCATTGAGCGGGCAGAGATTATCAAGGAACTGAGGCAGGGAAAATTCGATGTACTAGTAGGCATCAATCTGCTGCGTGAGGGGCTGGATATGCCGGAGGTTTCTCTGGTGGCGATTTTGGATGCGGACAAGGAGGGCTTTTTGCGCTCTGATACCTCCCTGATTCAGACTATCGGCCGTGCGGCCAGAAATTCTGAGGGCAGGGTAATCATGTACGCTGATGTGATTACGGACTCCATGCACAGGGCCATGGATGAAACGGAGCGCCGCCGTGAAATACAGCAGGCCTATAATCAGGAGCATGGCATCATTCCGAGGACCATTGTCAAGCCGATCAAGGATTTGATCGAGATAACCCTGGTGGCAGAGGAGGGCGGCAGCTACAAGGTTGATGTGGATGCCGGTGCCAGGGCAGCGGCGAAAAAGCTTCAGCGTCCAGGCAAAAAACTGACGAAAAAGGAATCGGAGGCACTTTTGAAGGCATTTAAGAAAGAAATGCAGATGGCGTCCCGTTCATTGGAATTTGAGCGGGCGGCACAGCTGAGGGATATGATTTTTGAGCTGGAGGATGCCCTGGGGAAAAAGTCCAGCCGCCGCAAGCAATAAAGCATGCCTATGATGCAGACCAGGGGAAAATTATCAGCAGACAATATGTCAAAACAGGTTGAGTACAGTGAGGATAGTATGGATAAATATATAAGAATCAGGGGTGCCAGGCAGCACAATCTAAAAAACATAAATTTGGACATTCCAAGAGATAAAATGGTGGTCATTACGGGTCTCAGCGGCTCAGGAAAATCATCACTGGCCTTTGATACAATTTATGCAGAGGGACAGAGAAGGTATATGGAATCCCTGTCCTCCTATGCACGGCAGTTTTTGGGGCAGATGGATAAGCCTGATGTGGACAATATAGAAGGACTTTCTCCGGCAATTTCCATCGATCAAAAGACCACCAGCCGCAATCCGCGCTCTACGGTGGGGACCGTTACTGAAATCTATGATTATCTCAGGCTTCTGTATGCCCGTGTTGGACATCCTCACTGCCCGAAATGCGGCAAGTCTGTCAACCAGCAGTCTTTGGACCAGATGCTGGACCAGCTGCTGGCTTTGCCGGAGAGGACCAAGCTGCTGGTGATGGCTCAGGCAGTGCGGGGGAAAAAGGGGGAGCATAAAAAGCTGTTGGAGCACATCCGCAAGGAGGGATACAGCCGCCTGAGAATCGATGGAGAAATGCGGGATGCCGGTGAGGAAATTCTGCTGGAAAAGAATAAAAAGCATACTATCGAGGTAATCGTGGACAGGCTTATTATACGGGAGGAAATCAGGGGGCGTCTGGCAGAAGCTATGGAGACTGCTCTGAAAATGGGGCAGGGCGCTGCCTATGTGCAGCTTGTAGATGGTGAGCTCCTGATGTTCAGTCAGAATTTTGCCTGTGAGGAGTGCGGCATCAGCCTGCCGGAAATCGCGCCCCGGATGTTTTCCTTTAACAGCCCCTTTGGAGCCTGCCCTGTGTGCAGCGGTCTGGGCAGCCAGATGAAGCTGGATTTGGAGCTGGTGCTGTCGGATAAATCCCGCAGTTTGGCAGAAGGGGTAATCGCTCCCTTGTCCAGCAATGTCAAATCCTATGCCATGTGCCAGATGGGAGCAGTCCTGGAAAAGTATGGCTGCAGCCTGGATACTCCCTGGCAGGAGCTGCCGCCCAAGGTGCAGAAGCTGCTGCTTTATGGTACCGGGGAGGAACGCTTTGATTTTGGCTATGAAAATATGTTTGGGGTATACAAGATTCATACCGGGCCTTTTGAGGGTATCATGCCGCTTCTGGAAAGGCGCTATAAGGAATCCGATTCTGACATGATGCGGGAGGAATATGAAAACTACATGAGCATCAGCCTGTGCCCCGCATGCCATGGTGCCAGACTGAGGCCGGAGACCCTTGCTGTAACAATCGGCGGCAAGAATATCCAGCAGCTGACTGATATGACGGTCAGGGACAGCCAGGAATTCCTGCAGCAGCTGAGCCTGTCTGACAGGGAGCTGACCATCGGCAGGCAGGTATTGAAGGAAATCAATGCCCGCTTAGGTTTTTTGGTGACGGTAGGACTGGAGTATCTGACCCTGTCCCGCGCGGCAGGAACGCTGTCCGGAGGTGAGGCGCAGCGTATACGTCTGGCTACCCAGATCGGTTCGGGCCTGGTGGGAGTGCTGTATATTCTTGATGAGCCGAGCATCGGCCTGCACCAGCGGGATAACAACAAGCTGCTGCAGGCGTTGAAGAATCTCCGGGATATGGGCAATACTCTGCTGGTGGTAGAGCATGATGAGGATACTATGCGGGAAGCAGACCACATCATTGATATTGGCCCGGGAGCCGGTTCTCAGGGGGGCTATGTGGTAGCTCAGGGTACGGCAGAGGATATTATGCAGGCAGCAGACTCTGAAACGGGACAGTATCTCAGCCGTCGGAAAAAGATTCCTGTACCGGCAGCAAGGCGTACAGGCAATGGCAAATATCTGGAAATTTTAGGGGCGGCAGAAAATAATCTGCAGGACATCCGCTTAAAGCTGCCGCTTGGGGTATTCACAGTAGTGACAGGTGTTTCAGGCTCCGGCAAGAGTACCCTCATCAATGAAATACTTTACAAGGCAGTGGCTTCCAAGCTGTACCATACCAAAGGCAGACCGGGCAAATTCAAAAAGCTGCTGGGAATCGAGAATGTGGATAAGGTTATTGATATTGACCAGTCACCTATTGGCAGGACGCCCCGTTCCAACCCTGCTACCTACACAGGAGTATTTGACCTGATCCGTACTCTGTTCAGTCAATGCTCGGAGTCCAAGCTGCGGGGTTACAAGCCGGGGCGGTTCAGCTTCAATATTCGGGGCGGCCGCTGTGAAACCTGCAAGGGAGACGGCATTATCAAGATAGAAATGCACTTTTTGTCTGATGTCTATGTGCCGTGTGAGGTCTGCGGCGGAGCCAGGTATAATCGTGAGACGCTGGAGGTAAAATACAAGGGCAGGACAATTGCGGATGTGCTGGATATGACCATTGAGGAAGCGGTGGAGTTCTTTAAAAATGTGCCGAGGATTGCCGGCAAACTGCAGGTTTTGCAGGATGTTGGTCTGGGCTATGTCAAGCTGGGGCAGTCCGCGACCACCTTGTCAGGAGGTGAGGCACAGCGTGTCAAGCTGGCTTCAGAGCTGTCCCGCCGTTCCACCGGCAGGACGCTGTATATCCTGGATGAGCCGACAACAGGACTGCATACGGCAGATATCCACAAACTGCTGGGGATTTTGCAGCGGCTGACTGATGGAGGTGACTCTGTAGTGGTCATTGAGCACAATCTGGATGTGATAAAAAGTGCTGATCATATTATTGACCTGGGTCCTGAAGGGGGAGACAAGGGAGGAACCATCGTAGCCCAGGGAACACCGGAGGAGATTGCACAGGTAAGTGCGTCGTATACCGGACAATTTCTCAGGCCGCTGCTGGAGGAAAAGTAATGACGAGGTGAAGTATGAACGAGATAATTGCTGAGAAGCTGCAGCTGCTCCCTGAGCGTTCCGGTGTCTACCTGATGAAGGATGAAAAAGGCATCATCATTTATGTAGGCAAAGCCGTGATCCTGAAAAACAGGGTGCGGCAGTATTTTCAGCAGAATCATCAGCATTCTCCCAAGGTGCGGGCAATGGTGGAGCGGATTGCGGACTTTGAAATCATCATCACCGGGTCCGAGGTAGAGGCGCTGATTCTGGAATGCAACCTGATAAAAAAATACCGTCCCAAATACAATATCAGCCTGAAGGACGATAAAATGTATCCCTATTTGAAGGTGACGGTACAGGAAGCTTTTCCCCGGGTATTCATTTCCCGTAAGGTACTGAAGGATGGGGCAAGATATTTCGGACCCTATACAGATGTGGGAGCACTGCATGACTGTGTAAGGCTGCTGAAGAAGATGTTCCATTTCAGGACCTGCCGCAATATGAAAATGGGTACCTCCTGTCTGGAATTCCATATCAGAGGGTGTCTGGCTCCCTGTATCGGACAGGTAGATGAGGGGGAATACCGCAGCATGATCCAGAAGATCTGCCTGTTTTTGGACGGGCGTACCAAGCAGGTGGAGGCAGATTTAAAAAGCCAGATGGAGGCTGCGGCTGAGGAGCTGGCCTTTGAACGGGCGGCACGGCTGCGTGACCAGCTTCAGGCAGTACAGAAGCTGGCGGAAATGCAGCGAGGAGTAATCCGCAGAGAACGGGAAGAGGGAATCAACCGCCTGCAGCGGGTTTACGACCAGACAGCAGGCGCAGTGGAGGAGCTTGGCAGGTATTTGGGACTGCGGGTGCCGCCTTATCGCATGGAGTGCTTTGATATTTCCCACATGCAGGGTTCGGAAACCGTAGCCTCCATGGTGGTATTTGAGGGCGGCATCGCCCGGAAATCCGCTTATCGCCGCTTTAAGATACGCAGTGCCGAGGGGAAGCCGGATGATTTCAAATCCATGCGGGAGGTTACCGCCAGGCGGTATGGGGCGCCGGAGGCAGAGCTGCCGGATCTGATTGTCATTGACGGTGGCAAGGGGCAGCTGAGCTCTGCCCTGGAAATCATTCGAGGGGCAGGACATCTGCAGGTGCCGGTGATTGGGCTGGCCAAGCGGGAGGAGGAGGTTTTCCTGGAGGGTGAGCATGAACCGGTGATTTTGCCGCGGGACAGTCAGGCGCTGTTCCTGATCCAGCGTATCCGCGATGAAGCGCACCGCTTTGCTATTACCTATCACCGCCGTTTGAGAGGAAAACGAAATCTGGTGTCCGTACTTGATCACATTGAGGGCATCGGCCCAAAAAGGCGGCAAATCCTGTATGATCATTATGGGGACATCGAAAAAATACGCAGGGCATCTGCCGAGGAAATGAGCAGCCTGCCCGGCATGAATACTCCTGCTGCTGAAGCAGTATACAATTTTTTTCAGGCACAAAAATACCTCCGGAAGTGAGCTTCCGGAGGTATTTTTTATGGGAATGGGAATTGTTGGAGTCGGGACTGTTTTATACCAGACCCATGGTCATAGCAGCCACCATGACTACCACGCAGATGATATAGAATACCAGCCACGGCAGCACGGCTGCACGCAGCAGCTTGCCTTCAGCACCGATGATGCCTGTAGTAGCACAGGTTGCAACGATATTGTTGATGCAGACCATGTTGCCGATGGCACCGCCCTGATTCTGCAGGGCTACAATGATCAGATGAGGCAGATTCAGAATGGTGGCAGTCTCAAATTGCAGCGGTGTGAACATGATGTTGGATACGGTGTTGGAGCCGAACATGAAGGCTCCGATTGAACCGATCAGCGGTGCCACATAAATGTAGTGTGCACCGGCCAGGTCTGCCATGCCCTTTGCCATGGAAACCAGCATGGAGTCAAAGCCATTGATGTTTACATTGGAATAACGGAACAGGTAAACCATGGCAAAGCCGAAAAGCAGAGCAATGGTAGCACCAAATACCTGATTGTAGGATTTGGAAACGACCTTTTTGATTTGCGTACTGTTCAGGCTGAACATGGCGAAACCGATGATAACAACAAAAATGAATGGGAACAGACCAGGATTGTTCAACCATTTCAGGGTGAAGTCAGCTCCTTCGATGCCCATAATACCACTGATGCTGATTTTAGGCAGGCCCATGAAAGGCTTGATGCCAAGCTGTGGAATACGGGTAGCTACCAACCAGAGTGTTACCAGAAGGTAAGGAATCCAAGCCTTGAAAAGAGACATGGAGCGGGTCTGAGACTGTACCTGTGCAGCAGCCTTGCTTTCCGCAGCCTTCTTTTCCATGCCAGGGAAGCGCCAAACCTCTTTAGGCATCAGGAAGCCCGCCTTGGCAGCACCAATAGTAGCAAAAATTGTTACAGCGGCAGCAGCCAGGGAGGTAAGCTCAGCACCTACAAACTTAGCAAAGGCCAGATAGAGTACGGAGAAAACAGTTGCGGTAAAGAGACAGAAAGGAATAATAGGGAAGACATCAGAGAAGGATTTCTTCTTGCCGTACTGCTTGCAAATAATACCAATGACGAGCCAGATGATGACAAAGGAACCCACAGCCAGACCAAGAGCAGAAGCAAAGGACAAATCCTGCTTCCATACATCCAGGTCAAGCACGCCCATAGCTGGCAGAGTATCCTTCAATACCTCTGCTGCAGCATTGGTAGGAGTACCGGCAGCACCGAAGGATACAGGCACGGAATCCAGCAGCAGGCAGGAAATAGCCGCTGCCATAGGAGGTGCACCAAGACCAATCAGCAGAGGCGCGCAGATTGCAGGCGGTGTGCCGAAGCCGGCAGCACCTTCAATGAAGGCTGCAAAGGCAAAGCCTACAATGACTATCTGAATACGGGAGTCCTCGGTGATGCCGTTGAACATCGACTCGATACGGCGCATGGCACCGGCTTCGTTCAGCATATTCATCAGCAGGATTGCACCGAAGATAATCAGCAGGGTATCAATAGAGCCTAAGAACCCGGTAACGGTATAGGCAACGACATGCTGTACATCCATGCCCCAGTAGGTGAGTCCGATTACGGCACATACCGCCCAGGAAATAGGAAGTACCTTTTTGGCAGGGATATTGAATCCAACTGTGAGGATAATAGTAAGAATAATAGGAACAGCTGCTATTATGGCTAACACAATATATCTCTCCTTACATTTCATTTAGTTAATAACATTGCTCAAGAGGAGATGTGACCTCAATAGATACTTCTTATTCTGTTCTATGTATATTTAGGAAGTTATTTTTTTAATATCAGAACATTTTTCCAGCATGAAGTCCTTCAAAAGACATAAATGCATGGTCATATACATGTTGGCTGAGATGGCATTACCAGAAATAATCGCCTGCAGAATCTTTTTGTGATAGAACAGGGTGTTGCTTTCCTTCTGGACATCCAGGGTCAGCTCAATATTCTTATAAATAGACTGGAACAGAATATGAGTAAGATTGCCAATGACCTTATTGCCACTGGCCTGAGCAATCAGCTGATGGAAGCGTCCATCCTCTTCGGCGTATGGATTGCCATGGGTGATGTGCTGATCCAGGATACGGGTCAGCTCCTGCAGCTCCTTTTTCTGGGCTGGAGTAGCATTGATTGCGGCAAGCTGAGCGATAGCCGGCTCAAGCATGAGCCGGACATCCAGCATATCCAGGGCCAGAGCTTCATCGTCATAGATGAAGGTGAGTCCCAGGGGGTCATCCGGAATGCCCATATTTTCTGCAATAAAGGTCCCCGACCCTTGCTTTGCCTCCAATATATTGCGTGCGATGAGCACCTTGAAGGCATCGCGCAGCGTACCACGGCTGACATTCAGCTCGGCAGTGAATTCTGCCTCGGTGGGAAGCTGCTGACCAGGCTGCATTTTATTTTCTGTAATATAGTCGATGATTTTTTCTGTTGTCTGCTCGACTAATGTTTTTCCTCTTACCAGCATTATAGCAAAACCTCTCCTTTTTACATTGCACGATTGTACATAATGAAATGAACAAATTTGTCTAACAACTCGGAACCATATAATATCTTCAGCAATTCTTAATATTTGACAAAACAATTAAAAATCCTGCTAGAAATATAAAAAAATAAAAATTTTTTTTATCTGTTTATAAAATGGGACATAATAGATAAAAAACTCGAATTGTTTCCATTTGTTATTGACAAATTTCGTCGCGTGTGCTTTAATAAAAATACAAAAAGTCATTGTACAAATTACAGAATATATCTTTAGCAGGACAAAAATTTGTAGGGAGATTTTTGTAAATTCATGTAATTAGATTGAACGATTTGTCGTGACACAATTAAAAGTGTATGAGTGTTAAGGTAAAAGGAGAGTTATTTATGGAAAAGGTATGCCGCGATTGGGCAAGTCAGGCCTTTGGGAAAGGTATGGTGAAAGCTGAGTACTGGGATGACTTTGAAGTCAATGCCAAAGCAGCAGCAGCAGAGATTTTCCGAGTGAAGGATTTTTCTGAGGGAGAAGCAAAGCTCAATGAGCTGCTGCAGGAATATGCTCCCAAAGAAATAATTGCTGTAGGCGGTGATGAAAACTCTGCCATCAAAAATATTTATGATAAAATAGCTCAGTCTGGAAGAAAAATCTATACTGGCAAGTACGACATCTATGAGCACAGGGATTCTGCAGATATTGGTATTTCCACAGCAGAGTTCTGTGTAGCTGAGACCGGCAGCCTGTGTGTAGATAATTATTCCTATGAAGCTCGTGTTACAAGCATGCTGCCATTTGTGAATATCGTTTTCGTAAATGCTAACTATGTTGTAAAGGATGTAACCGTTGCCTGCAAGATTATCGGCAAAGTATTCAATAAGGGGTATGTGGGATTTGTTACCGGGCCAAGCCGCACCGCTGATATTGAGCGCGTATTGAGCCTTGGTGTACACGGTCCTAACAAACTTCTGATTATTGCAGTAGAAGACTTTGAGGGGGTAAGATAATCATGGCAGAGCGTAATCTGAAACAGGAAATCCAGAAAAAACTCAAGGATGATGTCATGCAGGGTGCTCTGTCCAAATTTGCAGAGCAGTATCCTGGTTCCCGTCTGAATGCGTACAAGGGACAGGATATCGAGGAGCTTCGTGAAGAGCTGCGCGCCATGAAGCATGATGCTGTACAGCATATTGACCAGCTGGCAGATGATTTTGAGGCCAGCCTCAGAAAAAGAGGTACAGAGGTATTCCGTGCCAAGGATGGTCAGGCTGTCAAGGACTACATCATAAAGATCTGTAAGGAAAACGGTGTCAAGCGTGTGGTAAAGTCCAAGTCCATGGCCTCTGAGGAAATCCACCTCAACGAATGCTTCGGTGAGCATGACATCCGTGTCAAGGAAACCGATTTGGGTGAATGGATGATTGCCATAGCAGGTGAAAGGCCATCTCACATGGTTATGCCTGCTATCCACATGAACCGTTATCAGTGTGCCGAGATGTTCGAGCAGGAGCTTCACCATGAGGTTCCGGGCGAGGATATTCCGAATATGATTCAGCTGGCCCGCAAAAATCTCCGCCAGGAGTTCCTGCAGGCTGACATGGGTATTACAGGTGCCAACTTCGGTATTGCGGAAAACGGTGCTATCGGTCTGGTCACCAATGAGGGCAATGCCCGTCTGGTAACCACTCTGCCGAGAATCCATGTGGTGCTTATCGGTTATGAGAAGCTGATTCCGAAGACTGAGGATGCGGCCAAGATTCTGCGTCTGCTGCCGCGCAATGGTACCTGCCAGAGAATGACCAGCTATATGACCATGGTGGACGGACCTACCAGGGTCATGTACAAGGACGCAGGCGGCAAGGTTGTAGAAACCGACCGCAAGCAGTATGTTATCCTTTTGGATAACGGCCGGCTGGAGGCTGCCAAGGACCCTGTGTTCCAGCAGGCCTACCAGTGTGTGCGCTGTGCTTCCTGCCTCAATGTCTGCCCGATTTGGACGCTGGTGGGCGGCCATGTTTACGGCCATGTTTACTCCGGCGGCATAGGTGCTATCCTGACCGGCCTGTTCAATGGCGTGGACACCTTTGCCCAGTTCAGTGATTTGTGCATTGGCTGCCGCAAGTGTACGACCATCTGCCCAGGCAAGATTCCGATTCCGGATATCATTGATGAGCTGCGCAGCCGCTATGTGCAGAAGCATGGTGCACCGGGTATGGACAAGACAATGTTCAACATGGTGCTCAATGACCGTGGTATGTTCCACAAGCTGCTGCTGAAGGCAGGTTCCATTGGTCAGGCACCGTTCAAGAAGGGCAAGTTCATTCGCCATCTGCCGCTCTTCATGGAGGAGATGACCAAGGGCAGAAGCCTGCCGACAATTGCCAGTGAGCCGTTCCGTGACAGAGTGGAGAGATTGTCCAGGAAGAATCCTTCCAAGCCGAAGAAGCGCGTTGCATACTTCAGCGGCTGCAACATGGATTTCGTTTTCGCGGATACCAGTGAAAATGTGGTAAAGGTGCTCCAGAGTCTTGGCATGGAGGTCGTATATCCTATTGAGCAGGCATGCTGCGGTAAGCCTATTTTGGGAGTAGGCGATCGTGAGGCCGGCAGGGAGACTGCCAAGAAGAACATCGCTGCCTTCGAGAAGGTAAATGCAGATGTGATTCTTTCTGCCTGCCCGACCTGTACAGAGACCCTGCATGAAACCTATATGAAGCTCTTTGAGAATGACCCTGAGTGGAAGGCAAGGGCAAGGGCCTTCTGCAGCAAGGTGCGTGAGTTCTCAAGCTTCGTGGCTGAGGAATACAAAAAGACCGGCCGTATGGTTCATACCAAGGGCGGTGAAAAGGTTACCTATCATGATTCCTGCCACATGAAGCGAGGCCTTGGCATCTATGAGGAGCCGAGAGCCTTGATTGATGCTACTCCAGGGGTGGAGCTGGTAGAGATGCACAACTGCGACAAGTGCTGCGGCATGGCGGGCTCTTTCGGCATGAAGTACCAGGAGGTATCTATTCCTATGCTGAATGAGAAGGTGGATAATATCAAGGCTACGGGTGCTGCAACGGCAGTTGTTGCCTGTCCTGCCTGCATGATGCAGATCGGCGGCGGACTTGATAAGGCTGAAACAGGTATCCAGACCAAGCATATAGCAGATTTGCTGGCTGAAAAACTGTAAAAATATTGTCTCTGCGTGTACGGCTGACAGGTGAAGTGGTATAATTATGTTATTATTTAATATATTTATACCTCAGTCAGCAGAAGGCGGCTGATGATATTGAATAATAAATGAAGTGTTGTTAAAAGAGCGATGCTATTGGGGGAAAATTAGTATGGAAATTTTGGTTTGTATCAAGCAGGTTCCAGGTTCCAACAAGGTAGAGGTTGATCCTGTTACCGGCGTGCTGAAGCGTAATGGAGCTGACAGCAAGATGAACCCTTATGATTTATATGCCCTTGAGTGCGGCATGAAGCTGAAGGAGCAGTACGGAGGCCGAGTGAGTGTAATTACCATGGGACCTCCACCAGCTACTGCAGTCATCCGTGAGGCTTTTGCAATGGGAGCAGACGAGGGGGCGCTGCTTTCTGACAGGGCTTTTGGCGGTGCCGATGTTTTGGCAACCAGCTATACATTGGCTCAGGGAATCAAGAAAATGGGCAAGTTCGATGTAATCATCTGCGGTCTTCAGACCACTGATGGTGATACCGCACAGGTTGGTCCCGAGGTTTCCGAGTCACTTAATATTCCTTGTGTGTGCAATGTGGCAAAGATTGACAAGGTGGAGGACGGTGCAATTTATGTGGACATGGAGATGGCCCATGAATTTGAGCAGGTAAAGGTTCAGTTCCCATGCCTGATTACCGTCAAGAAGGACATCCTCCAGCCTCGTCTGCCGTCTTACAAGCTGCAGAAGGCAACAGACAATAAAGAGATTTCTGTATATTCGCTGAAGGATATGGATGATCAGGACAAGAAGCATTATGGTCTTTCCGGCTCAGCAACTCAGGTGCAGCGCATTTTCCCGCCGGTTTCTGACAAAGAGCAGGAAACCTGGCAGGGCAGCGGCGCCGAGCTGGCTGACAAGCTGCATGGCAAGCTGAAGCAGCTGAAATTTATTTCCTGATTTGGCAGGGAATGTGTGTATGAAAATTTCGACCGGAAAAGGAGATAATGCGAAATGGGAAAACTGATAGTTCATCAGGATAAGGTGACAGATATCGCTGCTATGGTTGCTCTCTGCCCCTTCAAGGCTTTGGAGGACAACGGCGGCAAGCTGGAAATCAATGCAGGCTGCAAGCTGTGCAAGCTGTGCGTCAAGAAGGGTCAGCCGGGAGCTGTGGAATTCGTGGAGGAGGAAGCAGGCCCTCAGGTGGACAAGAGCCTTTGGAAGGGTATTACCGTTTATGTTGACCATGTAGAGGGTGAAATCCACCCTGTTACACTGGAGCTTTTGGGCAAGGCCCGCGAGCTGGCTGACAAAATCGGCCATCCTGTACAGGCACTGTTCCTGGGCAGCAGCATTGAAGACAAGGCGAAGGAGCTGCTGCACTATGGTGCGGATTCCGTATATGTGGTGGACTCTCCGGAGCTGATGGATTTTAAGATTGAGAGCTATACAGCAGCTTTTGAGGCATATATCAACAAGGTAAAGCCTTCTGCTATTTTGGTGGGTGCTACTCCTGTGGGACGCCAACTGGCGCCAAGAATTGCGGCCCGCTTCAAGACAGGACTGACTGCTGACTGTACAATTCTCGACATACATGACAATACAGATCTGGTGCAGATTCGCCCTGCCTTCGGCGGCAATATCATGGCGGAGATCCTTACGACCAATACCCGTCCTCAGCTGGCGACTGTCCGCTATAAGATCATGAATGCGCCGGAGCGTTCTGCCGAGGCCAGGGGTGAGATTGTCAAGCTGGAGGTACCGGCTGCGAAGCTGCAGAGCAAAATTGAGGTTCTGGGCATCATCAAGAAGGAAAAGGTCAAGACCATCGAGAGTGCTGAGGTGCTGGTTGTAGCAGGCAGAGGCATCAAGAAGATGGAGGATCTGGAGATGATTCGCCAGCTGGCGGATGCATTGGGCGGCGACGTTGCCTGCACCAGACCGCTGGCAGAGGCTGGCTGGATGGATGCTACGCATCAGATTGGCCTGTCCGGGCGTACGGTTCGTCCAAAGCTGATCATTACCTGCGGTGTATCCGGCGCCATTCAGTTTGTTGCCGGTATGAACAATTCCGAGCAGGTGGTTGCTATTAACTCTGACCCTGAGGCAGCTATCTTCAAGGTAGCAAATTATGCTTTGGTGGGAGACATTTATGAAATCATTCCAGAGCTGATTGAAAAAATTAAGCAGGGAGGAGCATTGGCATGAGCGAGTACAAGAAACTTACAGAACAGGATTTGGCTGAAATCGCCAAGATTGTGCCTAGAGAGCGTATTCTTTGGGCAGATGAAATAAACGAGGAATACAGCCATGATGAGCTGACGGCGACTCCGTCCTATCCGGATCTGGTTGTCAGAGCTGCCTCTGCTGAGGAAATTTCCGGTGTGCTGAAATATGCCAACAAGGAGCATATCGCGGTAACCCCTCGCGGAGCAGGCACCGGTCTGGTTGGTGCGTCTGTTGCTGTTGAGCACGGCATCATGATGGATACCACCCTGATGAATCACTTCCTGGAGCTGGATGAGGAAAATCTGACCCTTACCCTGGAGCCGGGTGTGCGTCTGATGGAGATTTATCAGTATGTAGAGCCGAAGGGCTTTTTCTATCCGCCTGATCCAGGTGAAAAGACTGCTACCATCGGCGGCAATATCAGCACTAATGCCGGCGGCATGAGAGCCGTAAAATACGGTGTAACCCGTGATTTCGTCCGTGGACTGGAAGTGGTATTGGCGGACGGCACTATCCTCCAGCTGGGGGGCAAGGTCGTAAAGAACAGTTCCGGCTATGACCTGAAGGATATTGTCATCGGCTCTGAGGGTACGTTGGTATTCATCACCAAGGCAATCCTGAAGCTGCTGCCGCTGCCGCAGAAGGCTGTAAGCCTGTTGATTCCGTTCCCTACTCTGGCACAGGCTATCGGCACTGTACCGTTGATTGTCAAGTCCAAGGTGATTCCTACTGCCATTGAATTCATGGAGCGCGAGGTTATCATGGATTCGGAGAAATTCCTGGGGCAGAGCTTCCCGGACAATCAGGCTGATGCATATCTTTTGCTGAAGTTTGACGGCAATACCGTGGAAGAGATTGCCAAGTCCTATGATGGCGTGGCGCAGATTTGTCTGGAGCAGGGCGCCTATGATGTTCTGATTGCTGATACAGATGAGCGTTCAGATGCCATCTGGAAGACTAGAGGTTCCTTCCTGCAGGCAATCAGCGGTTCCACCACCATGATGGATGAGGTGGATGTAGTAGTTCCGCGCAACCGTGTCAACGAGTTCGTTGAGTTCGTACATGGGCTGCAGGATGAGATGCATGTCCGCATCAAGAGCTTCGGCCATGCAGGTGACGGCAATCTCCATGTGTACATCCTGAGGGATGATTTGGATGATGCTGCCTGGGAAAAGGTGCTGGCTGATACCATGGAGAAGATGTACGCCAAGGCGCGTACCATGGATGGCAAGGTATCCGGTGAGCACGGTATTGGCCTGGCCAAGAAGCCGTATCTGAAGGAGGATCTTGATCCTGCTGCCGTAGAGGTTATGCGCGGTATCAAGAAGGCCTTCGACCCTAACAATATTCTGAACCCACGCAAGGTTTGCTTTGATTGATTGAGTTTTCCAAGTTCCTATAACTCCTATAAACCCTAACAAAACAGGAAAATCCTCCAGCAGTGCTGGGGGATTTTTCTGTGCAGGAAATAAAAATATCAAAATAATACAATAAATAGGGGATATAAGACAAGATTTTCAAGCAATAGGATGTTATATTATAAACAACAAAGAGCTCTTAACTAAATAACCAGAGAAAAGCGGAGGTAGAAGATTATGAAACCAGCAAAAAAAGCAAATGAAATGACCATCAGAGAATTGGCAGCCTACATTGATTTTTCCGTGCTGAAGCCAGAGTTTACAGAGGCAGAAATCATTAAACTGACCAAGGAGGGCGTAGAACTCGGCTGTGCAACAATTTGTATCAATCCAGGCTATATAGAGCTGTGCCAGGAATATACCAAGGGAACACAGACTATGCTCTGCCCGGTAACAGATTTTCCTTTCGGTACAAGCTCTACCGAATCCAAGGTTATGCAGATCAAAACTGCGGCCCAATATGATTCAGTCAAGGAAATTGATATAGTTGCTAATTTCGGCTGGATCAGGAGCGGTGAATATGACCGTGTAACGGCTGAATTGAAGGCCTGTGCGGCGGCTGCGCATGAATACGGCAGAGAATTGAAGGCGATTATCGAAACGGATGCCCTGAATGAGGAGCAGATTCGGAAGGCGTGCCATTGCTGCCTGGAAGCCGGGGTGGATTTTGCAAAAACCAGTACGGGCTTTTTGACAGGACATGACTGCTGCGGCGGAACACCAGAGGTAGTCCGGATCATGATGGAGGAGATTCAGGGGAAATGCAGGATCAAGGGCAGCGGCTGCATTAGGACGCAGGAGCATTTCTTTAAGCTGATTGACATGGGGATTGACAGAATGGGTATAGGCTATAGATCTGTACCGACAGTTTTGGGATTAAAATAAAAATTCAGCAATACAAAAAAAGCCTTCAGCATATCCTCTCCTTTGCTGAAGGCTTTTCCTGACTCAGGGTCTGTGACATCAGGAAGTCAGGAATATTCCATCCTTCTTTTGGGAAGGGTAGTAGAAAAAAGTGTTTTTTTAGAGTATAATTTGGGAAGATGATGTGATGAACTAGGGGAGGAAAAAGCAATGTTTCGCAGGAAAACTCTTCAGCATGAGCTGCTGCATTACGGAGGCATCACTATTGGCTGCCTGATTGCCAGCTGTTCCATCAATCTGTTTTTGGTTCCCTCACATTTACTGACAGGAGGAGCCACCGGCATAGCGATCATTTTCTACTATCTGGCGGCTATGCCAATCGGTATCCAGACCCTGGTGTATAATGTTCCGCTGCTGTTGGCAGCCTGGAAATTGATGGGGCGCAGCTATACGCTGGACATTATTGTTGGGACGACCATATTTTCTGTATGCTTGGATATGACAGGCTTTTTAAATGCCTATGCACCTGTTGATGATGTGATGCTGGCGGCTATATTTGGCGGCGTATTTAATGGCATCGGCTATGGCATTGTCTTTCGCAGGGATGGCAGTACAGGCGGTTTCGATATTGTCGGGGCGATAGTAAAAAAGTATTATTCCCTGCACATGGGCGGTGTCATTTTTGGCTTCAACTGCCTAATCATGCTGATTGCGGCCTTTCTATTCGGTGTAAAGCCTGCTATGTTCACCCTGATCAGCATGTTCATCAATGCTATGGTCACGGACAAGGTGATTGCGGGCTTCAATAGCCGCAAAGCTGTGCTGATTGTTTCTGACAAGGCTGAGGCGATAGCAGATGGCATCCTGATGGAAATAGGAAGAGGTGTGACCTTTCTGCATGGGCAGGGGGCCTTTACTCATAATGAACGAAATGTGGTTTTTGTGGCAGTTACCCTGTTTCAGGTAGGAAAAATCAAAATGATTGCCAATGAAATTGATGCCAACGCATTCATGATTATTATGTCAGCCAATGAGGTAATGGGACGAGGCTTCACCAAGCCGGGTGCACCGCTGCCCCTGAGTGATGGCGGCGGCAGCAAAGCCATGCACTGCTGTGATGAGAGGCAGTGAATTTAGTGGGACAGGCCAGGGAGGCCTGTTGGTATGCAGATAAGGAAGTGTCTTTTTATGATAGATTTACATGTACATTCAACGGTTTCCGATGGTACCTATACACCGGCAGGGCTGGCAGAGCTGGCTGAAAAAAATGGTGTGGAGGCTTTTGCCCTGACTGACCATGAATCAATTGCCGGGAACGCCGAAGCCGCCGCGGCAGCGAAAGAATTGGGCATTGGTTTTATTAATGGCATGGAAATGACCATGACCTACCAGGGACATAAGATCCATGTGGTATGCCTGGGCTTCGATCCGGCCCATGAGGGCTTTCAGAGACTGTACAAGCGTCTCAGGTACATCAAGGAGGATTCTATGGCGGATGTAGTGGAGATTATCCGCCGGAAGGGAATACCGATAGAATTTTCAACGGTAAAACAATATGCCGGGGGTCAGCTTGATCGTTATGCCATTATGCGTGCCCTGGTCGCTATGGATGAATTTGGCAATATTCAGGAGATTTGGGATAATTACCTCAATCCTGCGGTCAAGGAGGCAGGAGTCGCCTGGGATATTCCTGCAGAAGAGGCATTGCCTGTGATTTGTGAAGCAGGCGGAGTCACCTCCCTGGCTCATTTTCACAAGCGGATTGGCCTGATGGGACAAAATAGAGCAGAGCAGGAGGAGTCTATCAAGGAACTTGCAGGCTTTGGTCTTTGCGGCATGGAGGCCTGTTACCCGAATTATACTGCTGAGGATGAGGCCTTTGCCAAAGCAATGATTGAAAAATATAAGCTGCTGCCTACCGGAGGGACAGATTTTCATGGCGAAAACCGTCCGGGGGTTATGCTGGGTACAGGCATCAATAATAATATCAGCGCACCTATGGAATTTTTAGATAATATCCGCAGGAGCTGTCATTCCTGAGAGATGCTTTACTGCTTACGGTATAGTCTTTGATATACATATCCCATAGTCTCAGAAAAAGCCTTGTTAAGCGCCGATACTCAATGAAAGCTGGCGCAGCCATGCGTGAATTCAGTGTTCGCTGTGTTTAATGCAGAGCGGCAGCATTTTTGGGGAAGCTTATGGGTACTGGTGCGCTGAAATAACAGGTCAAACTTTTAGAGGCTGTATATTCTTGTTTATGGCAGGCTGTTTCCGGCCATACAAGAGAATATTGCTATATAATTTGTAGATAAAGGTGTAAAAAGGAGGTTTTTTTATGAAGACTTATGTTTGTCAGGTTTGCGGCTGGACTTATGATGAAGCTGCCGGCGATCCGGACCATGGCATTGCGCCGGGCACTGCTTTTGAGGA
The DNA here is from genome assembly GCA_028691285.1 of Anaerovibrio sp. Taxonomy (GTDB): domain Bacteria; phylum Bacillota; class Negativicutes; order Selenomonadales; family Selenomonadaceae; genus Anaerovibrio. Next base: position 27,945 of record JAQUZO010000004.1, read on the forward strand.
TTTGCCTGAGGATTTTACCTGCCCGTTGTGCGGTGTAGGTAAGGATCAGTTTACTGAGGAGTAAAAGCAGACAAAAGTCTGCCCTCTGTGGTGCTGTGTTTGGCAGCATGGACAGAGGGCAGATTTTTTATGGCATATTTGCAGTTTTATTTGATTTTATACATTACGGCATACATCACAGGGAGCACCAGGAGTGTGAGCACGGTCGCTACCAGCAGTCCGCTGGCGATAGCAACTGCCATCGGGCCCCAAAAGGAGCTGCTCATCAGGGGCAGCATACCGAGAATGGCTGCTGCTGCCGTCAGCATAATCGGACGGAAACGCAGGACAGCAGAATCAATGATCGCATCAAGCGGCGTCTCACCAGCCTCAATATGCTTCTGTATCTGGTCAATGAGGATGACGGAATTGCGGATAATCATACCGTTGAGGGCAAGGACGCCCAAAATTGCCACAAAGCCCATTGCCTGGTTCAGCAGGAGCATGCCGAATACCACGCCGATGATGCCCAAGGGGGCCGTGAGCAGGGTAAGCAGCATATCCTTGCCGCTTCTCAGCTGGAACATCAGCAGGGTCATGATGATGAAAAGCATTGCCGGAATCGGTACCAGTAGATACTGCATGGAATCGTTGCTGTCTGCCAATGCGCCGTCTGCTTTGATGCTATAGCCAAAGGGCAGGCTGTTCCGCAGCTCACCGAGGTCGTCAAAGGCCTTCTGTGTAGCGTCATTGGCGGTGCCGTCTTTGATATTTGCCTGTACCATGATAGTCGGCAGCATATTGTTTCTTTTTATCATGCCGTCGTCTGCCCGGAAGGAAATTCTGGCAAGCTGCTCCAGCGGCACATAACCGCCGGCAGAGTATACAGGCAGGGTTTTTATCTGAGACAAATCACTGCGGTCTGCATCATTCAGGCGCAGCTGGATATCAATGGTGCGGTCACCGGCATAAAGCTGAGCAGCTGAGGCTCCGGAAATTTCCGTATAGACAGTCTGAGCTACCGCCTGAGGAGAAAGCCCCAGGGAGCGCAGCTTTGCCTGATCAAATTCCAGATAAAGGAATTTGGCCTTTTCTGACCAGTCCAGATTGATATCCGTGTTGTTCGGGTCAGCAGCCAGGATATCGGCTGCCTGAGCGGCTATTTCCCGCACCTTGTCCTCACTGTAGCCGGACACTGCAAGCATTACAGGGTAAGGCGCAGGCGGGCCGGTCTGGATGACGGAGGCCTTGGTGCGCACATCAGGGAATTCATCTGCTAAATGGGCGGTGAGCTTTGCCTGCAGCTCATCCCGTTTTTGAGGGTCCTTGGCTACAATGACAAACTGGGAAAGATTGTCTGCCGGGAGCTTGGGGTCAATGGTCAGGACGAAGCGGGGAGCGCCCTCACCCACATAGTAGGTATAGTTTGCGATTTCGGCAGCATTTTCATCCAGGAAGGCAGCAAAGCGGCCGGCAGCCTCTGCGGACGCCTTGAGGGAGGCACCTTCCGGCAGCTGCAGATCAATGATTATCTCCGGTCTTACAGAAGGCGGAAAAAATTCCTGGCGGATAAGGCTGCTCATGCTTACCGCAAGGACAAACAATGCTGCCGTTGCGGCCAGGACGGATTTCCTGTGAGCAAGGAACCAGCAGAGCAGGCGGCGAAAAACGAGATAGAACCTGCTTTGATAAGGGTCGTCCTGGGCAGCCTTGTTTGCTGCCGGTTTGATGAGATAGAAGCCAAAGAGGGGAGCCACCATCACGGAAACAATCCAGGAAATTACCAGTGCCATGCCGATGACAGGAAAGAGGGCACTGCAGAATTCGGCGGCCATGCCCTTGGAAAAGCTGACAGGGATGAAGCCTGCACAGGTTATCAGTGTGCCGGTAAGCATCGGCTTGGCTGTAGCCTTGAAGGCGTAGCAGGCAGCATCAAAGCGGCTGTGTCCCCGTTCCAGCTGTACACTCATCTGTTCAACGGCAATGATGGCATCATCTACCAGCAGTCCCAGGGAAATAATCAGTGCGCCCAGAGAAACCTTGTGGAGGTCGATGCCGAAAACATACATGCCGCAGAAAACTCCTGCCAATACCAGGGGAATACAGCCTGCAACCACCATGCCTGTGCGCAGGCCCAGGCTGAGAAAGCTGACGGCTAGTACAATGATGACAGCCTCTCGCAGTGTGCTGACAAAGTCATTGATCGATTCGGTCACCACAGCGGGCTGGTCGGAAACCTGATGTATTTCCAGCCCGGCAGCCATTTCTGTCTGAATGCCTGCCATCTGTTTTTTCAGCTCATCGCCCAGCGTGATGATATTGCCGCCGTTCTCCATGGAAACAGCAATGCCGATGGCAGGCTCGCCGTTGAAATACATGGCTGTATCGGACGGGTCGGCATAACGCCGTTCTACTTTGGCGATGTCGCCCAGATAAAAGGTTTTGCCGCCGGCATTTACAGGGGTGTTTTTGACTGCCTCGACATCATCGAAGGTACCGCTGTAGCGCAGATACACATTGTCGCTGCTGGTTTCAATCATGCCTGAGGGGGTCATTTCGTTTTGTGTTTTTAGGGCATCGGCAAGTGCGGCGGGGCTGATGCCAAGCTCTGCCAGCCGGGCACCTGCAATTTCCACATAGACCTTTTCCTTTTGTACGCCTAAAAGCTCAACCTTCTGCACCTTGTCTATGACTGCCAGCTGACGGCGGATTTTTTCCGCCTGCTGGCGAAGCTCCTCCATGGAGAAGCCGTCGCCGGTCAGAGCATAGATGGAACCGAAGACATCATCGAAGCGGTCATTATAATATGGACCATAAACGCCGGAGGGCAGTTCGCTCTCCAAATCCCTGCCGAAGCTGCGGACATCACGCCAGGTGTCCCGTATTTTGGCGCGGTCCACATCATCCCGCAACGTCACATAGACCACGGCAGTGCCGGTGCGGGTGGTGCTGGTTATTTCCTTGACGCCGGGAATATCCCGGAATTTGGATTCCATTTTGTCCGTGACCTGCAGCTCCATCTGCTGGGCAGAGGCACCGGGCCAGGCGGCGGTCACCACCATCTGGTTGATGGTAAAGTTCGGATCCTCCATGCGTCCCAGCTTAAAGTAAAAGAAGATACCGCCGATAGCGGTTATGATGATAAAGTACCAGATCAGAGCCCGGTTTTTCAGGGAAATCTCGCTTAAATTCCTCATTCTTCAGCCTCCGCCAAACGCACCAGGATACCCTCGCGCAGCTTGTGGACACCGGCAGTCACTACAATATCGCCGGTTTTCAGCCCGGTAACCTTGAGCTTGTCTCTGCTGAAGTCCTCTACCTGAACCGGCTTGAGGGAGAGTGTCATATCCTCAGGATTTACCAGCCATACATTGGGCGTATCGCCGGTCTGATATACAGCAGCGAGAGGCAGCAGGGCAAAGGCTTCCTGCTGACCATCTGCCGTATCTGTGCTGCCGATGCCGGCAGAGGCAGTCATGCCGAGGTGCAGTCCGCTGGGCGGCTGGGGTAGGGAAATGCGGATGCGGTAGGTTCTTGCTGTGCTGTCAGCCATGGGAGAGATTTCACGGATGGTTCCCTCTGTACGCTGGCTGTTCAGCGACCAAAAAGCAACAGGCACCTTCTGTCCGACAGAGACAGAGCTGATGCGGCTTTCCGGCAGATTGACCTCCACCTCCAGCTCCTGCGACTGGACTAAAGTCAGAACGGTCTGTCCGGCGCCTACCACCTGTCCTGCTTCGGCGCTGACTGCAGCGATTACACCGTCAGAGGCGGCGATGAGGGAAGCATAGCCCAGGGCATTGTGTCCCTGAGCTGCACCGGCAGCGGCCTGATTGTAGGCTGCTAAAGCTGCGTCATAGGCAGTCTGGTACTGCTCCAGTACGCTGGCAGGAACGGCATCCTGAGCATAAAGGATGCTGTAGCGGTTCAGATTGGAACGGCTCAGCTCCAGCTGCGCCTTGGCGGCAGCTGCCTGGGCCGAGCCCTGGTTTGCCTGCTGCAGGACATCCCGATTGTCAATGGACATGAGGACATCACCGGCCTGCACCCTGTCTCCGGGCTGGACATACCGCTGGAGGATCCTGCCGCCTACCTGGAAGGACATATTGGTTTCATAACGGCCCTTGACAACGCCGGGATAATTTCCTTCGCTGTCTGCCCCCCCAAGGGCAATGGTCTGTGTCTTGACCAGCAGCGCCTTTGCTGTGTCCTGGCTTTTCTCTGTGCCGCAGCCGGTCAGTGACATTATCAGCAATACACAGAAAAACAATGCGGCTATACTTTTTTTCATATCAGCAAACTCCCTTTTTTGAAGCGGTTCAATTGAAAAATACAGTTAAAATTATAACAAAATATATAGAAATAAACAATGAATACGGAAAGTAAATAAATTTCCCGAAAGTGAAATTTCACTATACAAATTCATTAATATTTGTTATAATATCATTAGTTAAGGAACAGACAGTCAGTGGGCTGCCTGCCAAATAAAAGGAGGAATTCTTAAATGAAAGTAACAGTTGTAGGCGCAGGTAATGTAGGAGCAACAGCAGCAAATGTAATTGCCAGCGCAGGTTATGCTAGTGAGGTAGTTCTGCTCGACATCAAAGAGGGTGTATCCGAAGGCAAGGCAATGGATATGATGCAGACTTCCCAGATTCTGAATTTTGATACCACCATTACCGGTGTTACCAATGACTATTCAGCTACTGCAGGCTCCAAGGTTGTTGTTATCACCTCCGGTATTCCTCGTAAGCCAGGCATGAGCCGTGAGGATCTGATCGGCGTAAACGCTGGTATCGTAGGCAGCGTTATTGAGCAGGCTGTAAAGTATTCCCCGGATGCCATTTTCATCGTAATCTCCAACCCAATGGATGCTATGACTTATTTGGCACTGAAGAATTCCGGACTGCCAAAGAATCATGTAATCGGCATGGGCGGTATGCTTGACAGCTCCCGTTTCCGTTATTTCCTGTCCCAGGCTCTGAAGAAGAAGGGCATCCCTGCTACTCCTACCGATATTGACGGTATGGTAATCGGTGGCCACAGTGACAAGACGATGGTTCCATTGGGCTCCATTGCAACCTACAAGGGTATTCCTGTAGCTCATTTCCTCAGCGAGGAAGAGCTGGAAGATGCTATCGCTCAGACCAAGGTTGGCGGTGCTACCTTGACAAAGCTGCTGGGCACTTCCGCTTGGTATGCTCCAGGTGCTGCTGCAGGCGAGCTGGTTAAGTCCATCATCACTGATGGCAAGAAGCTCATTCCTTGCTGCGTATATCTTGAGGGTGAGTATGGCGAGGATGATCTCTGCATCGGCGTTCCAGTAATCCTGGGCGAGAATGGTGTTGAGAAGATTGTTGAGCTGAACCTTGAGGGCGTTGAGAAGGAGCGTTTTGCAGAGTCTGTTGTTGCAGCACGCAATACCCAGAATAACCTGGGCGATGCTCTGAAGAAGTAATTCCAAAACTGACTTTTGTTTGAAAAGCTAGCATAATCAAGGAGCCTGCAGATTTCTGCAGGCTCCTTTACATTTTCAGATATTATTTGTCCGGGACTGGCAGTTATTTTTGGCGTAAATAGATAATATGTCTTAAGTTTTTTCAGTGTGGTGACGATATATAGGTACAAGCAGGTTGAATGTAAGTATTAAGTATTAAGGATTGAGGTGGTCAGCATGATGGGCAAGATTGATAAGATAACAAAAATAAGCGGCGTTCAGCTGGATGCCAACAGTCCTTGGCTGCAGCGCAGGCATCGTGATGACCAGGGCTCTGAGGACAGCTTCAAGGATATGCTGAGAGAGCGTGCCGCCAAGGGCGTACGCAGTTCGGCATCAGCAGCTCCTGGGGAGGAGGCGGCTGTCTGGGAGGGAAATGGTGCTACGCAGTCGCTGTTTTATGAAAAGGGAGTGGATCTGGACTTCTTTTACAGACAGCGGCTTGGAGATATGTAGTGTGTAAAGGTGATAAGATGCTTGATGATGAAAAATACATGACTCTCGCTCTGAAGGAGGCTGAAAAAGCCTATCTGATGGGGGAGGTTCCTATAGGTGCCGTCCTTGTTGATAATGAGGACGGCACTGTTGTGTCCAGAGGACATAATCTGCGGGAAACCAGACAGGATGCAACAGCACATGCAGAAATGGAGGCTATCCGTGCTGCCACTGCAGCTCTGCAGAGGTGGCGTCTGACAGGCATGACGCTCTATGTAACCATTGAGCCCTGTGCCATGTGTGCGGGGGCTTTGGTCAACAGCCGGATTGACCGTCTGGTCTACGGCAGCCATGAATCCAAATTCGGTGCGGTGGAATCTGTGTTCAATGTGGTCAGCCATCGGCTGCTGAATCACCGCATAGCGGTGACGGCAGGAGTGCTGGAGGAGGAATGCCGTCGGCTGATGCAGGATTTCTTTAAAATGCGCAGGCAGCAGAATCGGGCAAAGAAAAAAGCCTCCTTTCAGGAGGCTTTGCCGGATTCGATGGAATAATCAGATATCCCAATGAAGATTGTCGGGGTTTGGAGTGGCTTTGTCGATTTCCGCCAGAATCCAGGAGACATTTTCATGAGCAGCCTCAAAGGCTGTTTTCAGCTTTTCCTGATTGATAGGCGGCAGTTCGATGAAGCGCAGGGCCATGTGCATATAATCCTTGGCTATCAGTGCCAGGCTGCGTTCAGCTGCCAGCTGTGCCTTGAAGCGGTAGCCGTAATATAAATAGCTGTTGTGGGATACCGGAATATCCTTGAAGACTTCAATCCTTTCATCAGCTTCGGCCTCGGCCTCCTGTGTGCGGTTTGTCAAATGGAGGAGATTCCAGCGGTCAGCCCACAGCTCTCCCCGGAGAATATAGCGGTAGAGAAAATCAGAGTCTTCAGCAGCTTCCAGGGCTGCATTGATATGCTCCAGGGCTGCTTCGTAGTCCTTGGCATCTCTTTCCAGCTGGCTTAAATGCTGGAGCGCATAAACCTTTTCTTCAATATCCTCAGCGTTTTCCGGGTCCGGGTCAGCATCCATGACGGAGAGAAAAAGCTCCTTTGCAGTATCTGGACGGTTCAACTCAGGCATAGAAAGAAAATGCGCCAGCCTGGCACGGCAATGCCAGTCATCGCTGCCGCCTGCAAAGAGCTTGGCAGGCGGGCGGGCATTGGTTTCCAGTACCATATCAACCAGTAAATCAAATTGTTCCTTATTCACAGTAAACACTCCTTGCAGTGATGTTAAATCTCAGATGTTTCGGATACGGTGCGCCGGCTAATATTTCAGCGGAATCTGATTGAAAAGCATCAGGATGGAAGCGGCACTGCCGAGCAGTACAAGCAGAAGACCGCCGTAGCCGGGCAGAGGCTCAAGGCTGGCTAAAAACAGCAGGGAAAAAACCAGCAGCAGGTTGCAGAGCAGACAAATCAGCAGACCTGTTTTTTTTCTGCCGTAAGCAGTAAGACATATACCCTTGGCGGTAGCGATGGTGCCAAGGCTGTTTGTATGAATCAGGACATCCGCCAGCTTTTTGATGCGTTCATCGGCATATTCGAGGGCAAAGCTGAGATTGGCGGTCTTGGCGGCACCTTCAAATTTGGCAGTCCTGCCTGCCGCACCGATAATCTCACCGCTGGTCTGCATGAGCAGTACCTCTTTGGCCTTTTCCATATTGTTCAGCTCACTGCGTATTTGGTCAATGTCGGCAGTCTTGCTGTAGCTTTTGGCAGTGGTGCGGTTGGCTCCGGTCAGGACGGTGGTATTGATGCCCATTTCCTTCAAAAAGCTGATATCTCCCGGTACGCTGCGCTTTGGCTTGTCCTGCAGGGTAATGAAGCCCCGGCAGAATTTTCCGATGGCAACAAAGACGATGATTTGCCCCTTGTAGGCCAGCTGGTCTGCCTTGGTAAAGAGCTCGGCTTCAATGTCGATATTTTGTTCCCGGAGAAAGGCAGCTGTGCCGAGGCTGAGCGTTTGCCGGTTCATCAGGGCTTCAGCTCCCTTGCCGGGAACGGCATTGGAAGCAGAGATTTCCGGCAGGACAAGTCCTCTGACTCTGGCCTCGTCAGCAATCGCTTCGGCAATCGGGTGGCTGATGTTCTGCTCAATGGCAGCTGCCAGCGCCAGCAGCTTGGCAGAGGAAATGCCGTTGGGATAAATATCCGTTACGACCGGCACGCCATAGCTGATGGTTCCGGAAAGGTTGAGTGCCAATTCTTTAAGCTGGCGCAGTGCAGGGAGCTTGCGGAGACTGCGCAGTTCAATTTTCCATTGTTTCAGCAGCCTTTTAGTCTGCCAGGGAAGCAGGATTTTCAATAAAAATGCACACAGGCAGTTGAAAAATAACAATACTGCTGCAGCAATCAGATAGAGTTTGGCAGGGTCATCATCAATCCATAAATAATCCACTGAATCACCTTCCTGTAAAAGTATTATCTAAAATATTATCCTTTTCTTAGGAAGAAAAGTCAATAAGACTTGAAGAAAAGGCAAAAAATTGGTAGAATTTATGGGTAAAAGGTAAATTAGCTGGCGGGAAGTGTGGAGAGATTGGTAAAGATAAATGCTAACGCAAAAATTAATCTGACACTGGATATTTTAGGGAAGCGGCCGGACGGCTACCATGAGGTGGCCATGATCATGCAGGAAATCCTGCTGCATGATACGCTGACGCTGACAAAGCAGGAGTCCGGCATCAGCCTGTCCATCATTGTAGAGGGGCAAAAGGGAGAGCTTCCCGCTGATGAAACCAATCTTTGCTGGAGGGCAGCGGCTCTGCTCCAAAAGGAGCTGGGAGCAGGCGGCGTCAGCATCCATCTGGTAAAGCGCATTCCCATGGCAGCCGGTCTGGCAGGCGGGTCTGCTGATGCTGCCGCTGTACTGAAGGGAATGGACCAGCTCTATGGACTGCAGCTGTCTGAGGAGAGGCTTTGCAGTCTGGGGGCGGCTTTGGGGTCGGATATTCCCTTCTGTATCATGGGAGGCACCATGCTGGCCACCGGCAGGGGTGAGATTTTGACGCGTCTGCCTGCGCTGCCGATGACGGATGTGGTTTTGGCAAAGCCTGGGGTGGGAGTTTCCACTGCCTGGGCCTATAAGACTTATGATGCAGGCTATGACGGGCTGCATCCTGATAATGCCGCCATGCAGGAGGCTGTCGGGGCAGGCAGCTCAAAGAGAGCGGCAGAGCTTCTGTGCAATGTGCTGGAGGGGGTTACTGCCGGAAAATACGGGGTCATTTCTGCCTATAAGGAGCTTATGCTTCAGCATGGAGCCTGGGGCAGCATGATGTCCGGCAGCGGGCCGACGGTTTTCGGATTGGCGCCGGATGCGGATACAGCGGCAGGGATTGCCGACGCATTGAGGAGATATGACAGCGGGGCTGCAGTGTTTGTTACCAAAACTGCGGCAGGCAGGTATTGAACAGGTTGTGATGTTGGCTGTTGGGGATGGCAGCGGTTTATTGTTAGTTGGATTTGGGACAGAAGGATTTGGGTTTGATGGAAAAAAAGCTGACACCAATTAAATTGGATAGTTATCAGCCTCTGAGAGAGGTTGTATGTGAAACTCTGCGGGATGCTATTCGTAAGGGTGTTTTGGCACCTGGGGAGCGCCTGATGGAAATTCAGCTTGCCGAGGAGCTGGGCGTGAGCCGTACCCCGGTTCGTGAGGCAATCCGCAAGCTGGAGCTGGAGGGGTATGTCATTATGATGCCCCGCCGTGGTACCTATGTTGCTAATTTATCCATTCGTGATGTCAATGAGGTTTTTGAGATACGCACTTCACTGGATTCATTGGCCAGCGGGCTGGCTGCTGAGCGCATTACGGACGAGGAGCTGGAGCATCTGCAGCGTTTGCTGGTAGCTATCGGCGGTTATATCGAAGAAGGCGACATGGACAAAATTGTGGAAACAGATGTGGAATTCCATGATTTGCTGTATCAGGCAAGCCGTAATTCCAGGCTTGTGGGGATTATTTTCAATCTGCGTGAGCAGCTTACCCGTTTCCGTTCCACCTCCATGTCCTATCCGGGACGCCTGAAGGCTACCCATGAGGAGCACTGCCGCATCGTGGAGGCCATTGCTCAGGGAAATGTCAAGGAGGCACAGGCTGCGGCTGAGTATCATATGGAGCAGGCAGAGCATACGCTGCTGTCAAGCATGGAGGCTCTTACCAAAAAGACAGCGGGCAAGAAAAACAAATAAGCGTTGAAGTTTGATGATTTAGAATAAAATATTATATTTGGAGGCAATGAAATGCTGGATTTAGTTACTGTTATTTTGGCGGCAGGCAAGGGTACCCGTATGAAGTCAAAACTGCCAAAGGTTTTGCACAAGGCAGCAGGCAAGCCGATGCTGCAGCATGTGCTGGATGCTGCCAAAAATGCAGGAGCCAGGCGCAATATTGTGGTTGTGGGCTTTGGCGGCGACCAGGTCAGGGAAGCAATGGGAGAGCAGGCGGAGTTTGTTGTGCAGACAGAGCAGCTGGGAACAGGCCATGCGGTCCGTCAGGCAGAGCCTCTTTTAAAGGATGAAAAGGGCACTGTGGTGGTGCTGTGCGGTGATACGCCGCTGGTGACCTCTGAGCTGATTGCCGCTCTGTACGAGGGACATAAGGCTGCCGGGGCAAAGGCGACTGTTTTAACGGCTATCATGCCGGATGCGACCGGCTATGGCCGCATCATCCGCACTCCTGAAGGAGAGGTTGCCCGTATCGTTGAGCAGAAGGATGCTTCCGAGGAGGAACTGAAGGTCAGAGAGGTAAATTCCGGCATCTATTGCTTCGAGTGCCAGGAGTTGTTTGCGGCTTTGGCGAAGGTGGGCTGCGAGAATGCACAGGCGGAGTATTATCTGCCGGATGTTTTGGGAATCCTGCGTGAGCAGGGTGAAAAAATCTGGGCAGTGGCTGCCGAGGATTATGAAGCTACTCTGGGGATCAATTCCCGGGTCCAGCTTGCCGGTGCGGAAAAGATACTGCGCCGCCGCAAGAATATCGAGCTGATGGACAAGGGTGTTACTCTGATGGATCCTGACAGTACCTTTGTAGATGCCGATGTAGAGGTGGGAGCCGATACGGTCATCTATCCCTTTACCTGGCTGGAGGGCAGCACTGTTGTAGGCGAAAACTGTCAGCTTGGCCCGAACAGCCGCTTTTCTGATGCCAAAATCGGGGACGGTGTCTGTGCCCAGTTTACATATGGCCACGAGTGTACTATTGACAGCGGTGTTATAATGGGACCGTATGTGCATATTCGTCCCAACAGCCATATTTTCAATGATGTCAAAATCGGCAATTTTGTGGAGGTCAAGAATTCCAATGTGGGGCAGGGTACGAAGCTGCCTCATCTTCAGTATATCGGCGACTCGGATATAGGAACCGGCGTAAATCTGGGCTGTGGTACGGTGACTGTCAACTATGACGGCAAGCTCAAGCACCGTACTTCCATTGGCAGCAATGCCTTTGTAGGCTGTAATACCAGCCTGGTGGCGCCTGTCAGCGTAGGTGAGGGTGCCTATATCGGAGCGGGTTCTGTCATTACCAAGGATGTGCCTGCAGGCAGCCTGGCTATTGGCCGTGCCCATCAGAAGAATATTGATGGCTGGGTGGACAAGAGGAAGTAGGCTCTCTGGTGCAGGGAATGATATTGGTATAATCAGCTCAGGCTGACTATATATAGAGTAAGTAAAAAAGAAAAGATATTGGAGGCATTCAAGACAATGAACGAAGCTGCGAAAAATTTACGACTTCTGGCCGGCAATGCAAACCCTGAGTTAGCACAGGAGATTTCCGACTATTTGGAAATTCCTCTTTTGGAAGCACAGGTGGGCCATTTTAACAATGGTGAGATTCAGGTCATGATTGGTGAAAGTGTTCGTGGAAAGGATATCTTTATTATTCAGCCAACCTGCCAGCCTGTCAACGAGAACCTGATGGAGCTGCTGATTATGACTGATGCCTGCAAGCGAGCTTCTGCCAGAAGCGTTACTGCAGTTGTGCCTTATTATGCTTATGCGCGTCAGGACCGCAAGACCCGCGGTCGTGAGCCGATTTCCGCCAAGCTGGTAGCAAACCTGATGTCTGCTGCCGGGCTTAACCGTGTGGTTACTGTTGATTTGCACGCAGGACAGATTCAGGGCTTCTTTGACATCCCTGTGGATCATCTGGCTGCTGCTCCTGCTTTGGCAGATTATTTCCGCAAGCTGGAGCTGGAGGACATGATTGTGGTTTCACCGGATTTGGGCGGTGTGACCCGTGCCCGCAATATGGCTGACCTGCTGGGCACAAGCATTGCTATTGTCGAGAAGCGCCGTCCTCGTCCGGGCTGTGCCGAGGTCATGAACCTGATTGGTGATGTCAAGGGCAAGACCTGTATCATGATTGACGATATGGTTGATACTGCCGGCTCTCTCTGTGAAGGTGCCAAGGCGCTGCTGAAGCTGGGCGCCAAGGATGTTTATGCCTGCTGCTCCCACGGTATCCTGACCGATCCTGCTGTACAGAGGATCCAGGATTCAGGTATCAAGCAGCTGGTGGTTACCAATACGATTCCTCTTGATCCGAAGAAGAAATGTGACAAGATTGTCAGCATTTCTCTGGCCCCTATGCTGGCAGAGTTCATTGAGTGCATCTATGAGAATAAGCCTGTAAGCAATCTTTTTGATAAGAACTGGGGAAAATAATTTCCGGATAGTGTATCTGTGAAGCAAGGGCGCTTTGTCATTACTGAGGCAGTAATGGCAAAGCGCTTTTTTGGTTGGCAGGACCATGCATCTATGGTAAAATTAACAGGTTGATGATGGACTGGACGGGGACAGCCGTCCTGTTTCTTTTATATATCAGAAGCGAGGTAATGACTGTGGAATTTGCAAAAAGAATGGATCAGTTTGGAGAGGGAGTTTTCTCCAGGCTGGCTGCCATGAGAAAAGAACAGGAATCGCAGGGCAGAGAGGTTTTCGATTTGAGTATCGGTGCACCGAATATTCCTCCGACCAGGGCGGTGATGGAAGCTATGGCGAGGGCCGTTCTGGATCCTGCCAACTATGTTTATGCCATCAATGATACCGGAGAAATGCTGAAGGCTGTGGCAGACTGGTATAAACGCCGTTATCAGGTGGAGCTTGACCCAGAGACGGAAATCTGTTCCCTGTTGGGCTCACAGGACGGGCTGTCTCATATTGCCCTGTCTATTCTCGACCCTGGCGATGTGATGCTGGTGCCGGACCCATGCTACCCGATTTTTGCAGATGGGCCGAGGCTTGCCGGGGCAGAGCTTTATTATATGCCCCAAAAGAAGGAAAATGATTATGTGATACAGCTGCAGGAGATTCCGGAGGAGACAGCCAGAAGAGCAAAGTTCATGCTGGTCTCTTATCCAAACAATCCTACGGCGGCGATGGCACCGGAGTCCTTTTACCATGAGCTGGTGGCCTTTGCCAGAAAGTATGATATCATCGTGCTTCATGACAATGCTTACAGTGAGCTGGTATTTGACGGCAGGAGCTGGGGCAGCTTTTTGAGCATTCCTGGCGCAAGAGAGGTGGGCGTTGAGTTCAATTCCCTGTCCAAGACCTATGGGCTGGCAGGAGCCAGAATCGGTTATTGCCTGGGCAATGCCAAAGTGGTTGCCATGCTGAAAACCCTGAAATCCAATATGGACTACGGCATGTTCCTGCCGATTCAGGCTGCTGCGGTTGAGGCTATTACAGGAAATCAGGCAGTGGTGGCAGAAACCCGTGCGGCCTATGAACGGCGCCGCAACGCGTTGTGCGATGGACTGATTGCCGCTGGCTGGCAGATGGATAAACCACCGGGAACCATGTTTGTCTGGGCACCAGTGCCAGCTGGCTATGCTGATTCAGAAAGCTTCGTGGCAGATCTGCTGGCAAGGACAGGGGTACTGGTTACGCCGGGCAGCGCCTTTGGTCCGTCGGGGGAAGGCTATGTGCGCATGGCATTGGTCAAATCTGAGGAGGATATGGTGAGGATTGCCGGAATAGTGAAGGCAAGCGGCATTTTTAAGCCTCAGACTTGTTAAATATGTTTTTTTGCTATACAATACATAGGTCAGTTGTTATAACTAATTTAGAAAAGAAAGTGGGAATTATTTATGGCTGAAACAGTCTGGTCCATATTGCCTCCTATCATAACCATTGTTTTTGCACTGGTTACCAAGGAAGTATATATGTCACTGTTGATTGGTGTTTTTTGCGGTGCGCTGCTCTATGCTGATTTCAATGTGCTTACCGCTATCATGACCATGTTTGAGGTCATGGCAGACAAGGTTGGCGGCAATATCAATATTTTGGTATTTTTGGTTATTTTAGGAATCCTGGTGTCGGCTATCAGCCGCTCCGGTGCAACCAAGGCTTATGGTGAGTGGGCTGCCGGAGCCATCAAGGGAAGACGCAGCTCCATGCTGCTGACAGCACTTTTGGGTGCCGTGATTTTTATTGATGATTATTTCAACTGCCTTACGGTTGGTACTGTCATGCGTCCGATTACGGACAGATTCAAGGTTTCCCGTGCCAAGCTGGCATATATCATTGATGCGACGGCAGCTCCTGTCTGCATTTTGGCTCCTGTATCGAGCTGGGCGGCAGCTGTAGGCTCATCTCTGCCGGAGGGCAGTGAGATTGACGGCTTCAGCCTGTTCCTGCAGACGATTCCCTTCAATATATACGCCTGGCTGACCATGCTGTTCATGTTTTTTATTATCTGGTCACAGCGGGATGTATTCGCAATGGCAGCCTATGTCAGGAAGAATCAGGAAAAATTCATCGTGCCTGATGAATACAGGGACAGTGAGGACAAGCTGCCTTCCGGCAAGGGAAAAATCATAGATTTGGTGCTGCCGCTGCTGGTGCTGATTGGCGCCTGTGTATACGGCATGCTGTATACCGGCGGCATCAATGATGGGGCCAGCGTCCAGGAGGCCTTTGCCAACTGCAACTCCAGTGCTTCACTGGTATTTGGCTCCTTTATAGCTTTTGTCTTTACGGCACTTTTGTACCTGCCCCGCAGGGTCATCAGCTTCAGCTCCTTCTGCGAAACCTTCGCTCAGGGCTTCAAGGCCATGACGCCTGCCAATCTGATTCTCTGCTTTGCCTGGACCCTGTCAGGCATCTGCAGCGATAAGTATTTGAATCTGGGCGGTTATGTAGGTCATTTGGTGAGTGCCAATACGGAAGTGCTGGTGCTGCTGCCGGCAATCTTCTTCCTGGTGGCGATTGTCCTTGCTTTTGCCACCGGCACCTCCTGGGGAACCTTTGGTATTTTGATTCCGATTGCCGTGGCGGTTATCGGCAGCAGTGACCCGAGTCTCCTGGTGCTGACTGTGGCGGCTATTCTTTCCGGAGCAGTGGGCGGCGATCATGCCTCACCGATTTCGGATACAACTATTTTGGCATCAGCCGGAGCACAGTGCAGTCATCTGGACCATGTCAGCACTCAGATTCCTTATGTACTGATTGTTTCTGCCGCCAGCTTCATAGGCTTCGTGGTAGACGGCTTCACCAGGAACGGCTGGCTGGGCATGGGGGCAGCGCTGGCTGTCCTGGGCTGTGTCATGCTGGTTATTTATTTCAAGGTCAGGCCGGTGGATGTAGCCCACTGACGGAGTTTTCTCAAGAGCCTTTCAGAAGTGACGGAAGGCTCTTTTCCTTTGGGCTTGCGGAAGCTTCCTCAGGATATTTTACTTGACTTTTTATGTCATTAGTTTTATATTGAAAAGGTTAAAATTCAGTTTAATATTGTACTTTGCTAAAGGAGGTAAGATGATGATTACGACGGCAGTCCACAAGGTTAACTTTTATGATACGGATGCGATGGCGGTGGTACATCATTCAAATTATATCCGCTGGTTTGAAATAGGCAGGGTGGAGTTTTTGCGTCAGGCAGGAATTACTCTGACAGAACTGATGGAGGCAGGCTATGTTTTTCCCATTACTGAGGTCAGTGCCAAATATATCAGCTCCGGTTATTTTGATGATGAGCTGATTATTGAAACTTCACCTGTAGCCTTGACGAAGGCAAAGATGTCTTTTGATTACAGGGTATTGAGAGCTGCTGATAATACAGTGCTGGTAACGGGCTTTACTCAAAATGTATTTACCAGCCGGGAAACCGGCAGGATTACCAGGCTGCCTGACAAATATTACGATAGGCTGAAAACAATGCTGGACTGACAGCTTGAGGAGGAAAATTTTTTATGTGTTCATTTACTTTTGTGGATTTTTTGCTGATTTTAGCAGTGACGGCTGTTTTGCTGTGCCTGCTGGTGAAGCTGTACCTCTGCCATGCCGGTACGGAAGAAGTGATTCCTCTTGTGGAAAGCCGCAGCAGGCTGACTGCTGAGCAGCAGACGGAGGACAGCCTGACGGTCAGCACCGTCATCGAATTCGTGAACAGGGGCAAGCAGTGCGCTACCATCATGGATGCTTTTGTAAGGCCGCATCTGCCTTATGAGCAGTATGACGGACTGGAGACCCGCGGCCACGCAGAGCTTATCAGCGCTCCCCGTGAGGATGATTATTTTGAGGCATATATCATTCAGAGAGCAGGCTACAAGGACGGATTGGACAGGACTGCCATCAAGGCGCAGGTAAAGCTGATCGCCAGAAAGGGCATGACCATCAGAGAGGCTGTTGCCAAGATGCCGGATTTCAATTTTCAGCTGATTTGGCTGGAAACAGGCCGTATGCCTTGCCATTACCGTCAGGTGCGCATTGAGGTTGCTGCGGCAGAGGTTGCAGCTCTGGCTGGCGTTCAGTCGGCAGAAGTCTGATTGGGAGGTTGCTTAGATGAGTGAAGTAAAGATAGATTTGATTCCGATTCCTACCAGGATACTTACCGAAAAGGACGATATCATAGAGGTGGTCGATCGCTACACCAAAGGAAAGATCGGGCCGGATGATGTTATTTCGGTGGCAGAAAGTGTAGTTGCCATTACTCAGGGCAGAGCAGTGCGCACGGAGGATTTGAAGATTACCAGAGTGGCACGCCTGTGCT
>JAQUZO010000062.1 GCA_028691285.1 Anaerovibrio sp.
TCGTTCGGTGGACTGAGAATCAGGCTGCCTGCACCGGTAGCCAGCACCATCAGCTCGGGGCTGACATTCGTGACCGCCACGATAGGGGCAGCGATGCCGCCTGCGGTCAAAGCCGCAACAGTCGCCGAACCGCAGGCGATGCGGATAACCGCTGCCACCAGCCACGCCAAAAGCAGCGGAGAAAGATCTGAGCCTGCCACCAGCTCACCGATATAGGTGCCGACGCCGCTTTCAATCAGCATCTGCTTCAAGGCTCCGCCGCCGCCCACAATCAGCAGAATCATGGCAATCGTCACCACAGCGCTCTCCACGGTCTTCATAATCTCCGGAACAGTCCTGCCGCGGCTCAGTCCAAAAGTATAAATGGCAATCGCTACAGCAATCGTCAGAGCAATATCCGGTGTGCCCAGGAAGGTGAGCAGCTGATATACTGCACTTTCCTTCGCCAGCGTCAGCTTGGCAACAGCGGAAGCCGCCATAAACACAACCGGCACCAGCGCCGTAAAGACAGAAACGCCAAAGCCCGGCATTTCCTCATCCTTGAAAACCTTTGGATTATACATCCCCTCTGGAATCTCCGGCCGCAAATCCTTGGTGGTACTGCAAAATACCGGACCTGCTACAATCGCTGTCGGAACGGCAATAATAGCGCCGTAAAGCAGGGTCAGTCCAATATCCGCATTGTAGATGACGGAAATCGCCGTCGGGCCAGGATGCGGCGGCAGAAAGCCGTGAGTTACAGAGAGTGCGGCTGCCATCGGTATGCCTACCTCCAGCAAAGGAATCTCCGCTGAAGCAGCAATCGTAAACACCAGCGGAATAAGAAGCACAAAGCCTATCTCATAGAAAAGCGCTATGCCAATGATAAATCCTGTAAGGCACACTGCCCATTTGACATTTTTCCTGCCGAAGACATCAATCAGCGTCGTTGCTATGCGCTGGGCACCGCCGCTTTCCGCCATGAGCTTGCCCAGCATGGCACCAAAGGATACCACGATAGCCAGACTGCCCAGCGTGCCGCCCAGTCCCTTTTCAATAGTTGGAATAATCTGCCCGGCCGGCATCCCCTCTGCCCAGCCAACCAGCGCTGCTACAAGCAGGAGCGACAGAAAGCTGTTCAGCTTCACTTTAACTATGAGAAAAAACAGCAGCAGAATACCCGCTGCTAAAATAACCAGTGGCATGTTAAATCCCCCTTTTAACAAATTGCTTTCTTACTTACGATAGTGTTCCTGCCATACATGATGGAAGGAGCCTTCCTTATCCCGTCTTTTAAAGGTATGTGCCCCGAAATAATCACGCTGCGCCTGGATGAGATTTGCCCCCAGTCCCTTACTGCCCAGAGCATCGATATATTCGATGGCTGCCGCCAGAGCCGGTACAGGGATGCCATTGGCAATGGCAAGTCCTACGACACGACGCAGGCTGCCTGCATTTTCCCTGATTTTCCCAAGGAAAAATTCATCCAGCATCAGGTTCATGAGCTGCGGTGATTTTCTGTAGGCCTCAGTTATTTTGTTGAGGAAATCCGCCTGAATGATGCAGCCTGCGCGAAAAACAGCTGCTATGCGCCCAAAATCCAACTCCCAGCCATAAACCTCGGCTGCTGAACGGTAAAGTGCAAAGCCCTGGGCGTAAGCCGCAATCTTGCCCACATAAAGGCTGCGCCGCACATCCTCCTGAAAGCCTGCCACCGCGCACCTGCTCTCAGGCGCAGGCAGCGCCGCTCCCATTGCCTGCCTCTCATCTGTCAGATTGGACATCACCCGTGCATTGCAGGCAGCCGTAATCAACGAGGTATTGACCCCCTGCTTCATCGCCTGGATGCTTGTCCAGCGTCCGGTACCCTTCTGCCCGGCGCTGTCCTCAATCCAATCAAGAATCTGTCCCCCCGCTTCATCATCCTCCGCCAGAATATCCGCAGTGATTCCGATGAGAAAGCTCTTCAGCTCTCCCTGGTTCCAACTGTAAAAGGTCTGAGACAAGGCTTGGTTGTCCAGCCCGCCCACCTTTTGCAGCAGCAGGTAGGACTCTGCAATAAGCTGCATATCCGCATATTCGATGCCGTTATGCACCATCTTCACATAATGCCCGGCACCGTCGCTGCCGATATAGCTGCAGCATGGATCATCTCCCGCCCTGGCGGCAATCGCCTCATAAATCGGACGGACAGCCTCATAGGCATCCCTGTCGCCGCCCGGCATGATGCACGGCCCAAATCTTGCTCCCTTTTCGCCTCCGGAGATACCTACGCCAAAGTAACAGATTCCCTGGTCCCTGAGCCAGTCATGGCGTCGGCGTGTATCCTCAAAAAAGGAATTGCCGCCATCCAGGACCATATCTCCAGGCTCTAACAGGGGCACCAGCTTTGCCAGCATGGAATCAACCGGTTCGCCTGCCATGATCATGAACATGATTTTCCGCGGCTTTGCCAGCGCTGCCACAAATTCAGACAAATCATAGAAGCCATGCATCCGCTCATGAGGGTGCTCCCGCAGAACTTTCTCCGTCAGCTCCGGCGTATAGTTGTAGCAGGCAACCTCGAAGCCATGATCTGCCATATTCAATGCCAGGTTGCTGCCCATGACAGCCATGCCCACCATGCCAATATCCATTTTCTCCATCATCTGCTCCTCTCTCATAAATTCTTCTGGAAAGCTGCAATATCCGCAAATTCCGTCTGCAGCTTCCAATAAAGACGCTCATATATATCATAAAGCTCCCGGTAGGTAGCAGTATGCGCCCTGTCCGGTGCAAATGTGCGTCTGGCATTCACCAGCTCTGCCGTGTCGCTGATGCCGGAAAGCCTGCCGCTTGCAATAAAGCCCAATACTGCCGCTCCAAAGGCTGCCCCCTCACTGTTGTCCGGCAGGGTCAGCTCCTGATTCAGCACATCCGCCAATATCTGCAGCCAGAGATCTGATTTGGTAAAGCTGCCGCTGACACGAATGTCCTCGATAGTGCCAAACTCCTTCAAGGCTGCCAGTACAGCATTCATGCTGTAGCAGATACCCTCCATAGCTGCCCGTATCATGTGGGAACGGCTGTGATTCAGGGAAAGCCCGAAAAACATTCCTCTCAGCTCCGAATTCCAATAAGGTGCCCGCTCCCCGGTGAAGCAGGGCAGCATGATCAGCCCCTCTGAGCCCGGCTTGATATGCTGTGCCTTCATGGTCATAAGGTCATAGCCGTCCACATCAAAATTCTCCAAATGTGTCTTGGTATAGTGACAGATTTTGTCACGCACCCACCGCAGAATCATGCCGCCGTTGTTGATGGCGCCGCCAGCCACCCACATATCATCTGTGAGGTTATAGCACCAGGTACGCATCTTTGGATCAGTCATAGGACGGTCGGTCAGCATGCGCAGCGCACCGCTCGTGCCGATGGTGGCACTGAGCTGTCCCGGCCGCACCGCGCCGATGCCCACATTCACCAGCACGCCGTCCGTTGCACCAATAACGACCGGCAGCCCTGAATCCAGCTTCATCGCTGCTGCTGCAGTCTGGTTCAGTCTGCCCTGATAGGTAGTGGACACTACAGGCGGCAGCTGCTCCTTTTTCAGTCCGGCATAGGCAAGTATCTCCTCATCCCAGTCCATGGTCTCCTCGTTATACATGCCGCTGGTACTGGCTGCAGAATGGTCAATGAGCCACTCCCCGGTCAGCCCCCGGAATATATAATCCTTGAGAGAACCCACATAGTGCATTCTCTGCCATATTTCCGGCAGATTGCGCTGCAGCCAAAGCACTTTGGCCAATGGGTAACAGGCATGAATAGGACAGCCTGTACGATGGTAGAAGCTGCGGCAGAGCTCCTCATCCTCTTTCATCTCCCGCACAACAGAGGCACTGCGGCTGTCCGCCCAGGTCTGCATATCCATGAGCGGACGGTATGCCTCATCCAAACCTGCAAAGCTGTGCATGACCGTACTCAGGGCAATACCAGCCAGTGTGCAGTTCTTGTAGCGCAGAGCAGCGGCGGTTTCTGCCACAACTTTCTCCACAGACTCAAAAATTTGCAGAGGATTTTCCTCTGCCCAGTCAGGATGAGGCGTCAGCAGAGGATAAAAGGCTTCTGCAGAAGCAATATCATTGCCCCTGATATCGTAAGCAATAGCCCGTACGCCAGTCGTGCCGACATCTACACCAATCCAGACCTCCGGTTTTGTGTTTTGTATTCTCATTATCATTTCTTCCTCCTTAAAAATGATATTATCTTTTCATTTAATGTGTTCATTTTAGCATATTCCGTATCTCAATGCAATTCTTTTTTCATTTTATTTTGCTATTAAATGATATTTGTTTGTCATTTATAGATCAGCAATCCCTGTTGATTTGACCTATGACGACTGCTTTCAGCAAATCTGCAGCTGTCCTGAAAATACTGCGCACCAAAAAAGGTGCCAGTATCCAAATTACTTTGAATACTGACACCTGACTGACCAAAAAAATTTAATCCTTGTACACCCTCGGCACTCTTGCACTCAGCATGCAGGGCAGCTCATAATTGATAGTCCCCAGCCAGCCTGCTGCTTCATCCATGCTCAATCCCCGGGAGCCATAGATGGTAACGATATCCCCCTGCTCTGCTTCCAGCAAATCCGTAATGTCAACCATGCACTGATCCATACAGATCCTGCCTGCCACTGGTGCACGCCTGCCCCGGAATTCCACCTGTGCTTTGCCGCTGAACAGACGGGTATAGCCATCCGCATAGCCCAAAGGCAGCGTCGCAATCCTGCTTTCCCTGGCGGCCTTGAAGGTACAGCCATAGCTGATGGTTTCTCCCGGCTGCAGTGTCTTGACATAAATCATTTTCGCCTTCAGCTCCATGATAGGCTGCAGATCTATTACATGCTTCACCTCTGCCGAAGGCCATAGGCCGTACAAGATAATGCCCGCCCTTACCATATCAAAATGTGCCTCCGGCATTTCCAGGATAGCTGCCGAATTGGCTAGATGCTTGATGGGAATATTGATACCGGCGGCCTCAACGCATCGGATGGCCTGCCTGAACCTGTCC
This sequence comes from Anaerovibrio sp., assembly GCA_028691285.1. Taxonomy (GTDB): domain Bacteria; phylum Bacillota; class Negativicutes; order Selenomonadales; family Selenomonadaceae; genus Anaerovibrio. Next base: position 5,026 of record JAQUZO010000062.1, read on the forward strand.
AGCTGGCGGTGGGCAAATGTCTTGTCCTCAGCATCTGCCAGCGCAAAATGAGAGAACATCCCCTCCAGCTCTATCCCCGGCATGCCGGTTATGGCTTTGGCAAATTCTCCGGCCTTTTCCGGCCGTATGCCGATACGGCTCATACCGGTATCAATCTTGAGGTGTACCTTGGCCCTTTTGCCCTGGCGTACTGCCTCCGCAGACAGGCATTTCACCTGTTCTTCAGTAAAGACAACCTGAGTAATATCATAATCCACCAAGTCAGCAGAAGCCTCTGCAGGTGTCGCCCCCAAAATCAGTATAGGGGTGGTAAAGCCAGCCTCCCGCAGGGCTATCGCTTCACTGAGCACTGCCACGGCCAGATAATCTGCTCCCTGCTCCACGGCCTTCCTTGCTACAGCCACAGCACCGTGGCCATAGGCATCTGCCTTGACCACCGCACACCATTTGGCATTATTCTTAATACAGGACTTGATATTTTTGATATTATTTTCCAGTGCCTTCAAATCAACCTCTGCCCATACAGCACGCTTTGGCATCTTGATTTCCTCCCATCGCTTCATAAACAAAGAGGCCCCGCCGCCAAGCGAAAGCCTCTTTACTTTCATACAAAATATAAGATTAGAGCTCCGCAGCCTTGATGATCTCAATACCGCCCATATATGGCACCAATGCCTTTGGAATAACCACAGAGCCGTCAGCCTGCTGGTAATTCTCCAAAATTGCCGCAAAGGTGCGTCCCACTGCCAATCCTGAACCGTTCAGAGTATGTACAAACTCCGGCTTGCCCTTCTTGTCCCGGCGGAACTTGATGCCTGCGCGGCGCGCCTGGAAATCAAGACAGTTGGAGCAGGAGGAAATCTCACGATAGGTATCCTGAGCCGGCATCCATACCTCAATGTCATAGGTCTTGGCTGAGGTAAAGCCCATATCTCCTGTGCAAAGAGTAATTACACGATACGGCAGCTCCAGAATCTTCAGAACATCCTCTGCATCCCTTACCATCTTCTCCAGCTCTTCCCAGGAGTCTTCCGGCTTGGCAAATTTAATCAGCTCCACCTTGTTGAACTGGTGCTGACGAATCAAGCCCCGCGTATCACGGCCTGCACTGCCAGCCTCTGCACGATAGCAGGCAGTATATGCACAATAATATTCAGGCAGCTGGCTGATATCCAAAATCTCATCACGATGATAATTGGTTGTAGGCACCTCAGCAGTCGGCACCATATAATAATCAGTTCCCTCTACCTTGAACATATCCTCGGCAAATTTAGGCAGCTGCCCTGTGCCGATCATACTGCTGGTATTTACCATGCAGGGAGCCAGCATCTCCGTATAGCCGTGCTGATTAGCATGAAGATCCATCATAAAGTTGATCAGGGCACGCTCCAAACGGGCACCCATTCCCTTGTAAAAGGTAAATCTGGCACCGGTTACCTTGGCAGCACGCTCCGCATCAATGATGTCCAGCGCCTCGCCAATATCCCAATGGGCCTTAGGCTCAAAATCAAAAGCCGTCGGCTCCATGAAACGACGCACCTCAGGGTTGTCGTTCTCATCCACACCGACAGGCACATCCTCCTTCGGCATGTTAGGAATGCTCAGCATGATGTTGCGCAAATCATTCTCAACCTGCTTCAGGTCCTTATCGAAGGCATCAATCTTTTCTCCCACCTGGCGCATTTCAGCAAAAACAGCAGCTGTATCCTCGCCGTTCTTCTTCATCTGCCCCACCTGCTTGGAAACGGTATTGCGCTGATTCTTCAAGACCTCAACCTGGCTCAAAATCTCACGGCGCTTTTCCTCTAAGTCCTTGAAGCCATCCAAGGAAAGTTTATTCTGACGGTTATTCAGCATCGTCTGAACAACATCCAGATTCTCTCTGACAAATTTAATATCTAACAAACTGTTCGCCCCCACAATTTTTGGCTTTGCCAATTTAACTATATCGAATCTATTATACTTGATAATTGCCTATTTGTAAAAATTTTATGCTAAATTCTCATTTCAAAATGTTTGCCCTTATTTTTATCTGCAGCCATCTTGGCTGCTGCTTTCTCCGATTTGATTGGAGGCTTTGCACTGCCGGCGATTCTTTTCCTGTTCCTGCTTAAATTACGGATAGTAAAGGTGATAAAGGCAGCGGCAAACACCAGCACCAGCGGCAGATACGACATTCCCTGCATCGTATTGCCCGGCACTGGCCAGGGGGCATCAGCTTCTGCTGTCTGCTGCTGTATTTCCTCTGCCTTGCCAGCAGCGGGCAGCACTGCTGACTGCACTGCCGGGTTATCTGCCTGAGGAGCGGCAGACGGTGCTGCTGCATTTTCCTTTGTCTGGGCACCAGCAGTATTATCAGGCTGCGGCTCAGTGTCTCTGGCAGTTCTCACTGCTTCCTTGTCCTGAGGATTGGTAACTGTGATATGGACGCCAAATTCATGTCCCTGACTGCCTGCAGCAGCATCGGCAGAAGCAGGAGTCTCAATATTTTCTCTCGCTCCCGGCACTGTCGGCGGTGTAGGTGGAACGGGTGCGGTTGGCCCTGCTATCGGCATAATCTCACTTCCTTGCCTGTGACTTGAATCTAAAAAAAATGGCTCCCCCTGAGGAGGAGCCGCAGCCCTTATTCATTCGGACCATCAGGATCGCAGCGATCACAAGCACTATAGCCCTCTGCCTTGGCTGCTGCACTGTTTTCAAAACGAATACCGCCGCCATGAGTCTGCTTCAGCTTTGGGCAGCCTGGACGATGATAAAAACCGGTATAGTGATCTCCCATCCGATAGGTTTCAGTACGGGAAATATTGGAAAAATCTTCATCCAAGGATGTAAAGTACATTTTGAAGCAAACCGCAAGCACAGCCGCAACGACTAATACAATCGCTATTTTTACCATATTATTATTCATGTAATCTCCTCCACACTGAATTGCATCATATACAGTGTATTATATCATATTATGACAATCAGTGTACAAAAACATCCCCACCTGTAAACAGATGGGGATGCCTGAAACATTGTCAGCTGTCAGCCGCAAAAATTAGCAAGCGCCAAGAGCCTTAGCTACAACAGCAGCTACCAAAGCACCAGCCATAGGAGCGATACATGGAACCCAAGCATAACCCCAGTTGCCGTCACCCTTGTTAGGAATAGGCAGGATTGCGAAAGCAATACGAGGACCAAGGTCACGAGCCATGTTCATAGCATATCCAGAGCAGCCGCCCAGGGAAAGACCAATTGCAACGATGAGCAGACCTACACAGTAAGGACCGAAGCCAGCAGGCAATGGACCATTAGGTGCAGCGAAAATCATCAGGATGCAGAACATCAGGAAGAAAGTACAAATAAACTCGGAGAGGAAACCGTTGAAGATACCGCCAGTTGCACTACCAGTGGAGAAGATACCAACTTTGCCGCCCTCAGTCTCGGACCAATGACCCAAGAAGCAGAGGTAAACGATGATAGAACCTACAATACCGCCAGCAGTCTGAACCAGAGTAGTAGCGATGAACTGAGCAGGAGTATATACGCCCAGATACATCTTTGCGATAGTAACGGAAGGGTTGATATCAGCCTGTGGAGCACCCAATGCGATGGAGGTATAAACGCCCAGCAGAACTGCGAGACCCCATCCCCAAGCAGTACAAATCCAGCCAGCGCCCTTTGCGTAGGACTTAGCCAGGTTCAGGTTAGCATTTACACCAACGCCGAATACCATCAAAACCATGGTTCCCATGAACTCGCCTAACAGATTATCCATTTTTACATCCCTCTTTCGTATAACAGAATAAAAATTTCTATACGGGCATACAATACACCCGAATTCATATCTGCTGCCACCTTAGGCGGGTTGGCAGCAGATACTGAACCCTATATAATCAACCGATCAATAAATCTTGTCTAGGACAATGATTAGTCCTCATCCAGCCAATGCATAGCATGCTTAACAGCCTTCTGCCAGCCCTTGTACAGCTTAGCAGCCTCTTCAGCAGGCATTACAGGCTCGAAGCGAACATCCAGCTTCCAAGCAGTCTTCAGCTCTTCCCTACCGTTCCAAACGCCAACAGCAAGACCTGCAAGATATGCAGCACCCAGAGCAGTAGTCTCGATAATCTGAGGACGATCTACAGGCACGCCCAGCAGATCAGCCTGGAACTGCATCATCAGGTTGTTGGCAACAGCGCCGCCATCTACCTTCAAAGCAGCCAGCTTAATGCCGGAATCAAGCTCCATAGCGCTCAGGACATCCTTGGTCTGATATGCCAGGGACTCAAGAGTTGCACGAACGATATGAGCCTTGGTAGTACCACGGGTAATACCGATGATCATGCCGCGAGCATTGGAATCCCAGTATGGAGCACCCAGGCCTACGAATGCAGGAACCAGATATACACCGCCGGTGTCACGAACCTTCTTGGCAACCCACTCAGAATCAGGAGCGGAATCAACCATGCGTGCACCATCACGGAGCCACTGGATAGCGGAACCAGCAACGAAGATGGAACCTTCCAGTGCGTACTCAACCTTGCCGTCCAAGCCCCAAGCAATAGTAGTAACCAGACCATTCTTGGAATCATAGATCTC
>JAQUZO010000063.1 GCA_028691285.1 Anaerovibrio sp.
GGCCTGGAGCTGATTGAAAGAGAACTGGCACGCATACCGAAGGAAAAGGTGCGGCAGATTGCTGCAGAGCATTTGGCTGATATCAGCAGCGGAAAGAGAGATTTCAGGTTTTAAAATGGGAGAATTGAACACTACACCAAATGCCAGCCGTCTGCATATCGGTATTTTTGGCCGGACAAACAGCGGCAAATCATCCTTTGTGAACAGCTTTACCGGGCAGCAGGTTTCCATTGTCGCCGATGTGGCAGGAACTACTACTGACCCGGTATACAAGGCGATGGAAATACATCCCCTGGGCCCCTGTGTCATCATCGATACAGCCGGGCTGGAGGACAACAGTGAACTGGGAGACAAGCGGCTGGAAAAGACCAGGCTGGCAATGGACAAAACAGACATTGCCATAGTGGTGCTGCCGGTATCAGACAGCAGCTTCGATGATTACGCCGTAGAAAAGAGCCTGCTGACATATTTTACAGCGAAAAAAATACCGGTGCTGTGCGTGATAAATTCCTTTCAGCAGCTTGACAGGCAGTCCTCTGCCGATATATATACCTCCCTGCAGAAAATCATGCAGGGCGAAAAAAGCGAAATTGTTGCTGCCGACTGCAGCAGCGGCACGGGCATCGACCAGGTGCGCACTGCATTGGCAAAGCTGATGCCGGAGGATTTTGACGCAGAGCTGATTACCGCCAGGCTTGCAGCGGAAGATGATTTGGTTCTGCTGGTAATGCCACAGGACATACAGGCCCCGAAAAAACGCTTGATTCTGCCTCAGGTACAGACTATACGGGAGCTGCTTGACAGGAAATGCACAGCAGTGTGCACAACGGCAGACAAGCTGCTCAGGACACTGGCATGCTTGAAGGAGGCCCCCAAGCTGATCATTACTGATTCACAGGTCTTTGGCTATGTCTATGAGCACAAGCCTGAAAGCAGTATGCTGACATCCTTTTCCGTACTGTTTGCTGCCTATAAGGGAGATTTGCCCTATTATGTCCAGGGAGCCAAACATATTGACCGGCTTACAGAAAACTCCAGGGTGCTGATTGCTGAATGCTGTACCCATGCTCCTCTGGCGGAGGATATCGGGAGGGTAAAGCTGCCAGCTCTTCTGCGCAGGCGCTTGGGTGCCGGGTTGTCCGTCAAGGTAGTCAGCGGTACAGACTTTCCTGCCAATCCTGCCGAATACGATTTGATTATTCAGTGCGGTGGCTGTATGTTCAACAGGCGTTATATCCTGTCCAGGATCCAGCGGGCAAAGGCTCAGGATGTGCCCATGACAAATTATGGTGTTGCCATTGCGCACCTTACCGGCATATTGGACAAAATCGCCATGCCAAAGTAAATCATCAAAGCCTTTGTACGGTTAAATACCGACAGAGGCTTTTATATTGCAAAAATATAATTTATAGTTCCATAATAAGCTCATATTTTGCTATTTATCACAAATATGGTAAAATAGGGAAAATATAAATATAATGTATTGCTTATGTCAAGCTGGATGCAAGCATGGTTTAATTGACTTGATGGTTAAACCGTAAAGGGGAGTTTTAGGTATGAGTAACAATTTATCTCGTCGTAAGTTTTTGAAGGTTGTAGCAGGTTCAGGACTTGTGGGCTTTGGGGCGATGGTAACTGGCTGTAAGGGAGATTCGCCTGACGGCAGGGGCTGGATTCCTGACCAATATCAGGGAAAGGGCGATTTCCCCGTCAATCTGAAGGGGCGTGTAGCCATTGCCGCCTCCAATCCGTCTATTGAACGAGATGATGAAAAATGTATTTTGTGCGGCCAGTGCATTGAAGCCTGCCAGAATGTCATGGCGGTGTACGGCAATTATCCGCTGCCGCTGAAAATGGAGGTAGCCTGTGTCAACTGCGGCCAGTGCGCCATGTGGTGTCCATCCGGCGCCATTACCGAAAAGCGCAGCATCAGGGAGGTTGCAGCAGCCCTGGATGATGAAAGCAAGTTTGTCGTGGTGCAGACTGCCCCCGCTACAAAAGTCTCCCTGGGGGAGGAATTCGGCATGGAGCCTGGCTCGATTGTCAATGAAAAGCAGGTGGGAGCCTTAAAGGCATTGGGCTTCGATGCAGTTTTCGATACCTGCTTTTCAGCGGATTTGACAATTATGGAGGAAGCCTCCGAGTTTGTGCACCGTCTGACCAGTGCAAAGGATGAGATACCTCATCTTACCTCCTGCTGTCCGGGCTGGGTAAAGTACTGCGAGTATTTCTATCCTGAGCTCATGCACAACCTGTCCACCTGCAAATCACCTCAGAGCATGCTGGGAGCAGTAATCAAATCCTACTATGCGCAGAAAAATAATCTCAAGCCTGAGAACATTGTCAGTGTATCCATCATGCCATGTACCGCCAAGAAATTTGAAGCCGCCCGCGGTGAAATGGAGGTAGACGGGCAGCGGGATACGGATTTGGTGCTTACCACCCGTGAGCTGGCTGTTCTTTTAAAGCACAGAGGCATTGACCTCAATACGGTTCCGGATGCACAATATGATTCCATTCTCGGTGAATCCACCGGTGCAGGACGCATTTTTGGCGCTACCGGCGGCGTGACTGAGGCAGCCGTCCGCACAGCTTATTTCATGGTTACAGGCAGCAATCCGCCTGCGGCGCTGCTGAACTGGCAGCCGGTACGCGGCCTGACTGCGGTCAAGGAGGCTGCAGCGGATATACCAGGTGCAGGTACCGTGAATATTGCTGTTTGCCACGGACTGAAAAATGCCCGTGAGCTTTTGGACGGCATCAAAAAGCAGGGCAGCAGCAAATGGCAGTTCATTGAGTTCATGGCATGTCCCGGCGGCTGCATCGGCGGCGGCGGACAGCCAAAATCCACGGTGGCGGCGCAGCCTGAGGCAAGGCTCAAGCGCATTGCCGCCATTTACAGAGAGGATGTCAACGCACCAAAACGCTGCAGCCATGAAAACAGCGAGATTCAGGCTGTCTATAAGGAGTTCTTTGGCAGTCCTCTCAGCAAAAAGGCCGAGAAATACCTGCATACAACATATACCAACCGGCATGACAGGTTATTTGATTGAGAAGGAGTGGACTAAATGGCTGTATTAGTAGATATAACAAAATGTATTGGCTGTGAGAGCTGCTCCGTAGCCTGCAAGCTGTACAATGAGCTGGATTTCAAGTCAAAGCCCCGCAACGGTGCCGATGAGCTGGATGACAACCGCTGGACCGTAATCCAGCAGCATACCACCAGAAAGGAGCGCATTCGCTTCGTCAAAAAGCAGTGCCTGCACTGCAAGGAGCCTGCCTGTGCCTCTGCCTGCTTCTCCAAGGCAATCCAAAAGGATGAAAAAACCGGCGCCGTGGTATATTACCCTGATTTATGCGTAGGCTGCCGCTACTGCCTGGTAGCCTGCCCTTATGCTATACCCAAATATCAATGGGATAAGCAGTTCCCTCAGGTGGCAAAATGCCAGATGTGTGAATCACGCCTGGAGCACGGAGATGCACCGGCATGTGTGTCTGCCTGCCCGACGGGTGCTCTGACCTCAGGCAGCAGGGACGAGCTTTTAGCCAAGGCACACCAGATAATTGCATCAGACAGCAGATATGTCAACCATATATACGGCGAGCATGAGGTCGGCGGTGCTGAGTGGCTGTATATCTCTGATGTTCCCTTTGAAGAACTGGGCTTCAAGCAGGTCAGTGATACGCCTGTCACTCAGTACACCAAAAACTATCTCTCCAAGGTACCCGGTATGGCTGCCGCATGGGCACTTTTTTTGGCTGGCCTTACATATTACAATCATCGCTGCGACAAGAATAAAAAGTCCGATGATGATAAGAAATAGGGTTGAGGGGGGAGAATAATCATGAAGGCATATAAATGTTTTAGAATTTTAGGCTGGGATTTTACCATCACGCCGACGCGCTTTGTCCTGACCGGGCTGGTTCTGCTGATGGCAGCAACCGTGGTGCTGCGTCTGCTGACGGGCTTTCAGTATGTAACCAATCTGACCGATGAAACGCCATGGGGTATGTGGATTGCATTTGATGTAATGTGCGGCGTTGCTCTGGCAGGCGGCGGCTACTCAACAGCGCTGCTGGTCAGTATGTTCCGCTATGAAAAATATGCTGTAGTGGCGCGCGGCGCACTGCTTACTTCCCTGCTGGGGTATATCCTGGTCATGGCAGGACTGTTCCTGGATATCGGACAGTGGTTCAATTTCTGGCGGCCGTTCGTCTCCTGGGGCTATACTTCGGTGCTGTTTGAGGTATTCTGGTGCGTATCCATCTACACAACCATTTTGAGCATTGAATTTTTTGAAATCATTACAGAGCGTGTGCTGACCAAGCAGCTGCACAGATATATTGTCAGGATTCTGCCGGTGCTGGTAGTCATTGGATTGGTATTTCCTGTTATGCATCAATCCTCCTTGGGCGGACTATTCCTCATCATGAAGGAAAGGATGTTTCCCCTCTGGTGGAGCGAGTTCCTGCCGCTGTACTTCCTGATGTCCTCCTTCTTCATCGGTTCTGCGATGGTGGCGGTAGAGACATCTCTGGCAAAGACTGCCTATGGACACGAAATTCCCCATCACATCATGGTGGAGCTGACTCGTGTAGGCGGACGCATCATGATCATTTATCTCCTGATGAAGATTTATGATTTATTCACGATGGACCAGTGGGGCTATGTATTTCAGGGCTCTTTGCAGAGCAATATGTACTGTGCAGAGATGCTCTTTGGCATAATCATACCGATTATGATTATTTTCAGCCCACTGGCAAGAAGCAAAACAGGGCTGCTGACCTACGCCTGGCTGACTGTGCTGGGAGTTATCTTCAACCGTCTGAACTGTGTATTCACATCCATGTATGAGAGCGGCGCTTATTTCCCGGGCATCGGTGAATTCATCGTCAGCATGGGCCTGATTTCTCTGGGTGTGCTGATATACTGCTTCCTGGTTGAAAACTTCAATATCATCGGCAATGAGCGTGCTGTCCAGATTAAAATCGATAAGGATAAGGATATCAAAAACCTGATTTGGGCGCTGCTGAAGCGTAAAAAGCGTTAAGAGTGCAGAAGTGCCAGATAAGCGTTCTGCTTCCTGGAGCTGTGGGAGGATAAATAATGTTTGGAATCGGAATTCCGGAGCTGGTCTTGATTTTGATTATTGGCCTCATCGTATTTGGGCCGGGCAAGCTGCCTGAAATCGGCAGAGCTATGGGCAAAACGGTGAGTGAAGTCAGAAAGATTGCCAACGGCATCACGGACGATGTGTCCGGCACCGGACAGAGTGAAGCTAAAAAGAAATAATCTGCTGGGCTGGCCTTAGTGTCAGCCCTTTTCTTTGACAGGCAGGCTTTGACGGTACCGGTTGAGTTTTTTGACCGGGAAATGTATAATGATGTAGCGTACATAATGATTTTTAAGGAGGTATTTATATGTTTGGATTGGGTGCACCGGAGCTGGTTCTCATTTTAATAATCGGTTTGGTTATTTTTGGTCCTGGTAAACTGCCTGATATCGGCAAGGCGCTTGGCAAGAGCATCCGGGAATTTAAGTCTGCCGAAAAGGACGAAGAAAGGACTGTCGAAAATATCACTAAGGAAATCGAAGCTGGAGACAAGACTGAGAAAGGCTCCGAAGGCGGCAAGTGATGGAGGAGACAAGGAAAAAGGAAGCGGCAGCACAGGAGCCTGAAGCTGTGGCTGAGCGGACAGAAACGGCTGCTGCCCGGAAACAGGCAGAGGAGGAGCATACTGCTGCTGCAGAAGCTGCCGCTTCCGGCAGCATGTCCATCATCCAGCACCTGGAGGAACTGCGCATCCGTCTCATCAAATCCCTGCTGGCAATAGCACTTTGCAGCTGTGCAGCCTACTTTTTTTTGGACGATATCATGCACTATCTTACGCTGCCTGCAGGAAAGCTCTATTTCATGCAGCCGGCAGAAGCATTCTTTACCTACATCAAGGTAACGGTCTTTACGGGCTTTCTGCTGGCTCTGCCGATTGTCTTTTATCAGGCATGGGCATTTTTCCTGCCAGCATTGACCAGGAAGGAACGCCTGGTACTGGGGCTGATTGTGCCTGCTTCAGTGATCCTGTTTTTGGGCGGTCTGGCATTTTCCTTTTGCCTGGTGCTTCCGGCCGGAATCAAGTTTTTCATGGGGATTGGCAGCGAAGAAATCCTGCCGCTGTTCTCAGTGGAAAAGTATCTGGATTTTGTCATAGCTTTTGTCCTGCCCTTTGGCCTGATTTTTGAAGTGCCGCTGATCATTATCATTTTGGCACGCCTGGGAATCGTGTCCTCGCAGTTTTTGCTGAAGCAGTTTCGCTATGTATTTTTTCTGTCCTTTGTATTTGGAGCAGTCATATCTCCGACGCCGGATATCTTTACACAGTCAATGATTGCGCTGCCCCTTTCAGCCTTATATGGTCTGAGCGCGCTCATCGTAAAATACATTATGCGGAAATAGCCGCTCCGACATTATCTCCTCATACGCATAAGTTTTTGATATGTTATAATTATTGCTCCCTATAGTACCAGTACCTCCTGCAATCAACCTAATGCCTATGCCGGCTGCAACGACGGCAGGATTTCAGCTGGTATGACGGCCTCACCGGGAATGACGGAATTTTTGACGGCAGCGGTGCCGGCTGTCAGACTGCGGTAATTGCATGGCAAAATAAAAAATCAGCCTCAGGGATAAAGACGCCTGAGGCTGATTTTTTGTTCAGCGGATAAATTGTATGCACCTGCCAATTGCCTGCAAAAAAACAATTGACGAAAATAAATTACATGATATACTCATAATTAAGAAAATAATTATCGTGAATGTTTTTCATGCAGTACAAGAAAGAGGGAAGATTATGTCTGATCAGAAGCTGAACTGGGGAATTATCGGCACCGGCTGGATTGCCCACGAGATGGGCGAGGCCTTGAAAAATGTCAATGGGGAAATTTATGCCGTATGTGCAACCTCTTTGGCAGGTGCCGAAAGCTTTGCCGCAGAATTTGGCGTGCGGAAAGCATACGGCAGCGCAGATGAGCTGCTTGCTGACACAAATGTGGATATTGTCTATATAGCTACCCCGCACAATCTGCATTATCAGCTGATGCGCCAGGCACTGGAGGCAAATAAGCATGTATTCTGTGAAAAGGCTATTACAGTCAACAGCCGCCAGCTTGAGGAATGTGCAGAAATTGCCAGAAAGAAAGAGCTGGTCATTTGTGACGGTGTGACCATCTTCCACATGCCGCTGTATAAAAAACTCAGAAAAATCGTGGCAGAGGGCAGAATCGGTGAGATAAAAATGGTGCAGGTAAATTTTGGCAGCTGCAAGGAATATGATGTGCACAACCGTTTTTTCTCCAAGGAGCTGGCAGGCGGTGCCCTGCTGGACATTGGCGTTTATGCCGCTTCCTTTGCCAGATATTTCATGCAGAGCCGTCCCAATGTCATCCTCACAACCGCCAACTATTTTGAAACCGGTGTAGATGAGACCAGCGGCATCCTCATGAAAAATCCGGAGGGCGAAATGGCCGTGATGGCACTGACCATGCGTGCAAAACAGCCAAAGCGCGGCGTTATTGCCGGAGAAAAGGGCTTTATCGAAATCTATGATTACCCTAGGGCTGCCAAAGCTGTCATCACCTATACAGAGGATGGACATACTGAAACAATCGAGGAGGGTCTGTCTGCCAGGGCTTTGGAATATGAGGTTCTGGATATGCAGAGCTATGTCAGGGAAAAGGGCGGACAGGAAAACCTCGGCATGGTGAGGGATGTAATGAAAATCCTGACTTCGATAAGGAATCAGTGGGGTATGGTATACCCCTTTGAATAAAAAGATTATATGAGCGGCAGCAGAGATATTGTTTGCCTGAATATCCTTATACACTGAAAGGAGAAGAGATACAGCATGAAGAAAAAATGTGCCCGTGCAGCGGCTGAGCTGATCAAAAATGGGATGACGGTAGGCTTTGGGGGCGGCTCCACAGTAGGACTGCTGCTTGAAGAGGCCGCTGCCGCAGGATTGAAGCTGCAGGCGGTTACCCCCTCTATGGAAACAGAGGAATTATGCCGCAGCTATCATATTCCGGTGCTTGCTTTGGGAGCTGTCGATAGAGTGGATATTGCTTTTGACGGCTGTGACGAACTGGACCACAATTTTTGTGCGCTGAAAAGCTGCGGCGGCATCCACACCAGAGAAAAGCTGGTGGCTGCCATGGCGGATAAATATGTGATTCTCAGCGACGAAAGCAAATATTTTCCTGCTCTGCCCTTTAAGTTTCCCGTTGCTGCCGAGGTTCTGCCTGCAGCCAGGGCTTATGTAAAGCAGCGGCTGGAGACATTGGGAGCAGTGGTCACAGAACGACACTGCTCCAATAAAATGGGACTCACTGTGACTGATGACGGCAACTATCTGTTGGATGCAAAATTTTTGCCGCCTGCGGATATAGAAGCCTTTAACCAGGAGCTTGATGCCATACCCGGCATTGTAGGCCACAGCCTGTTCTGCAGGCTGATTGCCGGTGCAGTTATCGCCGGCAAGAACGATGTCAGGGTTATATGGAAATAAATTTCATGGAGGTAAGCAGATATGGAAAACACCCCTCCCATTCTTGATGCCATATACAGCAAATACGAAGCTTTTTTTGAGCAGGAAAAGAAGCTGGCCGACTACATCCTGGAAAATAACCCCCGGGTAATCAATATGACGATCGGTGAGCTGGCAGAGGCCAGCAATGTCAGCGTTGCCACAATTTCCCGCTTCTGCCGTAAATGCGGTGCCAAAGGCTTTCATCATCTGAAGATTGCTCTGGCCAGGGAAGCTGTACTGGGAAAAGCAGCCGTACCTGTTTCCAATACGATTTCCAGAGAGGATATACCGCAGTCCCTGCAAAACATCCTGGCAAACAAAATAGACGAAATCAAGCAGACAGTTTCTCTGATGGATACAGCGCAGCTGGAAGAGATTTTATCCAGACTGCAGCAGGCACGGCTGGTGCAGTTTGTTGCCGTAGGCAATACGATACCCGTAGCCCTGGACGGAGCCTATAAGCTGAGCGAAATAGGCATTTCTGCCACAGCCGGCACTATCTGGGAAAGCCAGCTGGCCTTTGCCATGAGCCTGGGCAGTGACGATGTGATGGTCGCCATTTCCAATTCCGGCGAATCTCTCCAGGTAATGAAGATGGTGCAGACTGCCAAAAAAAACGGAGCCGCAGTCATCGGCATCACCAATAATCCTCAGTCTGCCATCGGCAGTCTGGCAGACTATCACATCCAGACTGCCACCAGAGAGAAGCTTTTTATGGACGAATTCTGCTTTTCCAGGGTTTCTGCCATGACTGTCATTGAGATATTGTACCTGTTTTTAACCGTAGGGCAGCAGCACAGCTATGACCGGTTGAGCGAATGTGAAAATCTGATGGCAAGTGAGAAAATATAAACATCTGTC
>JAQUZO010000064.1 GCA_028691285.1 Anaerovibrio sp.
GGTTCTATTGCTTCTGCTCTGGTGCCGATGCGCACCATGGATATCGGCGTGCCTCTCCTGGCAATGCACTCAGCCCGGGAGACTATGGGAGCCGCTGATCAGCAGGCACTGAACGAGCTCATAGGGAGTTTTTTTACCGCCTAAAAGCAAATACAGCAGCCGTTATATCCGACTCAAAATCCTCTGTATCCGGCATAGACGATACAGAGGATTTTTTATGGGCATATTTTGAGTATGTTTTAAAAATAATGACTGCTGCAGATTGGTGAAATAGTTGAGAATCGTTTTTATAAAAGGCCTGATTTTACTGTTTTTTAGAAAAATTTGTAAATTTCGAGAATATATGGTTATATCTTGTAAAAATGAAATAAAAAAGTGGTTAGATTACAGAAAAAAACTAAAAAAAATCATAAAATACTCTTGACATACTCATACCCCTGTAGTATTATATAACCATCGACAGGGACACAGCACAGAGCCGAGAACAGAATCGTTTGGTTCAAAGCTCAACACCCCTCGCTGCGGAACTTCGATATACCCCTTTTAGCGACATTCCCCTGTGTCGCGAACCCCTCTCTTTTAATAGATACTTCTTCTTTTTACCTAAAAGAAGAAAAAGGCTGTGAAAACGTTGCCTATCGTTTTTACAGCTTTTTTCTTGCAAAAAAACTGTGCAGTCAAAAAAAGCGTAAAAAAAACAGGTCACATTTGTGGCCTGTTTTTTTGTGGGCAATTTATGAGCACCTTTTTGCTGCCTTATTAAAATATCAGCTCAGCAGCAGCGCATCAGAATTGAGCTCGCTGCCGGCAGCTTTTTCAAACATGGCAAGCAAATCCTTGATGGTCAGGCTCTTTTTTTCCTCTCCCTTGACATCAATCAGGATCTTGCCGTCATGGAGCATAATCAGTCGATTGCCGCAGGCAAGGGCATCCTTCATATTGTGGGTAATCATCAGGGTGGTGAGGTGCCTTTTGGTGACAATTTCATTGGTGATAGCCAGTACCTGAGCGGCTGTCTTTGGGTCGAGGGCGGCAGTATGCTCATCCAGGAGCAGCAGTTTCGGTTCCACCAGAGTTGCCATCAGCAGGGTAAGTGCCTGGCGCTGTCCGCCGGAAAGCAGGCCAACCTTGGATTCAAGGCGTTCCTCCAGCCCAAGGTTCAGAGTTTTGAGCTGCTCACGGAAAAATTTCTGCTGGGCGGCAGGGGCACTCCAGCGCAGTGTAGGTGTCTTGCCCCGGCGCGCTGCAATGGCCATATTTTCCTCTATCTGCATATTGGCAGCCGTGCCCATCATCGGGTCCTGGAAAACTCTGCCGATGTATCTGGCACGCTTATGCTCAGGCCATTTGGTAATATCCTCATTGTCGATGATGATTTTTCCCTTGTCCACCGGAAAGGTTCCGGCGATGGAATTCATCAGGGTGGATTTGCCTGCGCCGTTGCCGCCGATGACAGTGACAAAATCACCGGGAGCAAGGTGCAGAGAAACATCCCGCAGGGCGATTTTTTCTGTAATAGTGCCTGGGTTGAAGGTTTTGGCAATATTTTCAATTCTCAGCATCAGTTCTTCGCCGCCTTTCTTTTGTTTAGCTTGGCCTGGAACAGCGGCATGGCAAGAGCCAGTGCAACGAGGATAGCTGTAAAGAGCTTCAGATCATTCGGCGGCATGCCCATCTGCAGTACAATGGCAATTACAGCCCTGTATACGATGGAGCCGAGAATAACGGAAATCAGGCAGTTCTTGAAGCTGCGTGTCCCAAAGAGCACCTCACCGATGATAACCGAGGCGAGGCCGATGACGATGGTGCCAACACCCATGCCCACATCAGCAAAGCCGTTGGACTGAGCTACCAGGGCACCGGAGAGAGCTACCAGAGCATTGGAAAGAAGCAGTCCCAGAATGATGGTAATGTCTGTGTTGACGCCGTTGGCACGGATCATGTGAGGATTGCAGCCGGTAGCACGGATGGCTGCGCCGATTTCTGTGCCAAAGAAAAGATAACAGGCGACAGAGGTAAAAACAACGCTGATGAGCCCTATAATCAAAATCATATTTGCCTGGCTCATGCCTGAGATGGCATAGAGGGAGAAGACCGTGTCCACCTGCAGCAGGGAAATATTTGCCTTGCCCATGATGTGCAGATTGATGGAATACAGGGCAATCATGGTCAGGATACCGGCCAAAAGTGCAGGTATCTTCAGCTTGGTGCAGAGAATGCCCGTTATGATGCCGCCCAGCATACCGGTAAAGGCAGCGGCAATCATGGCAGGGACAGGGCTCCAGCCGGCTGTCAGACAGGCAGCCACTGTGGCTGCTCCCAGAGGAAAGCTGCCCTCTACAGTCAGATCAGCTATATCAAGCACGCGAAAGGTTATATACACGCCGATAGCCAGCAGGGACCATAGAAGTCCCTGGGATATAGTAGGAATTATTAAGTCCAAAGTCAATTCTCCATTCTAAAAAACGAACTCCGGACAGGCTCTGCCGCCAATCTCACCCTCAGCGGTAAAGCTGCCCGAAGCAGTTATGATATTTATGTGTTTTTGCTGACGGCAGGGCTTATTCGATGATATCAGCGCCGTCCAAAAGGTCAGCAGGGATGGTGATGCCGAGGGCAGCAGCATCCTTTTTGTTGAATACAGCCTTCAGGTTTTTGGCAAACTGGATTGGCATGGACTCAGGCTTGGCCTTGCCCTCCAATATATCAGCCGCCATCATGCCGGACTGCTTGCCCAGCTGATAGTAGTCAACACCGTAGGTAGCCAGGCCGCCAGCCGTTACCATATTGGCTTCACCGCAGATAATAGGCTTTTTGGCGGAGTCGGTGACAGCCAGCAGCGTAGGCATTGCCGAAGCGATGATATTGTCAGTCGGCTCATAGAATGCGTCAACCTTGCCTACCAGGCTTTGGGCAGCCTGCTGGATATCATTGACAGTGGAAATAGTTGCCGCCTCAACCTTCAGGCCCTTGGATTCGGCATATTCTTTCATCAGCTTGAACTGAATTTCGGAATTCACCTCACTGGAGGTATAAATGCAGCCGATGGTCTTGGTGTTCGGTGCGAGCTTCAGCAAAAGATCAATCTGCTCCTTGATAGGGTTCATGTCGCTGGTACCGGTGAGGTTGGCACCCGGCGCATTGTTGCTCTTGACCAGCTTGGCAGCTTCATAGTCAGTAATGGCAGAGCCGATGATAGGAATATCCTTGGTCAGGTTTGCCACCGTCTGAGCTGCCGGTGTGGCAATGGCATAAATCAGATCAACCTTGTTGTTGATGAAGCGCTGGCCGATATTCTGCAGGTTGGACTGATCTGCCTGAGCATTCTGCTGGTCGATGGTGAGGTTCTTGCCCTCCTCAAAGCCACGCTCCTTCAGTGCATCCACAAAGCCCTTGTTGGCAGCATCCAGAGCACTGTGCTCTACAAGCTGGACAATGCCCACGCTGTACTGCTTGTCACTGCCGCCCTTGGCAGCCTGTTCAGAACCGCAGCCTGCCAGGACGCCCAGGGACATAACCGCTGCGGCACACAGAGCAGCAGCCTTTATTTTTTTACTAAAAAACATGAAAATCACCCCTTAAAGAATTTTGAAAACTTGATTAATATTATACCGTATCCCTTTTGAAAAAGCCATACTTTTGGTTGCTAAAATATTAGCAGATGATAGAAAGCAGCTGGGGGATACCGATTTATTGCAATGCGGCCAACGCCAGGGAGAAAACAGGCATATAGAGGTATTTTAACATAAGCGGCAAAAGAAAAAGGCCGCATGAGAAGCATAGCTCTCCAGCAGCCTTTCAGGGTTATGTATTATTTTGCTGCTCCCCTATATAAAGAAAGCAGGCAGTCACTTTTTCTCGCCGGGAATATCCATGATGGCATCCGAGCCGCGCTGGCCAGTGCGGATACGCACTGCATCGGTAAGCTCTGTGACAAAGATCTTGCCGTCACCGAAATTGCCGGTGCGCAATGCCTTTTGAGCAGCATCCAGGACAGTCTCTACAGGAACCTCGCAGACTACGGTTTCCAGCTTTATCTTCGGCACCAGGTTGATGTCATATTTTTTGCCCCGGTAAACCTCCTGATGTCCCTTCTGCAGGCCGCAGCCAAATACCTGGCTGACAGTCATGCCCAGAACGCCGACATCATTCAGCGCCTTCATCAAATCATCGAGCTTATTGGAACGGGTGATAATTTCAATTTTTGTCATAATCATTACAGGGCACCTCCCTTATTAGTGTTCAGCACTGTGTTGGCCAGCATTTCGCTGGAATCCTCAAAGCTGCCCATGATGGAGCTGCCGCCGATAACCGAACGACCATAGCCGCGCTCACCATGCTCTACAATATCCAGGCCGGCAAGCTCCTCAGCCTCATCGGCACGAACCTCAAAGAAGCAGCTTACGAGCTTGTAGATGATGGTGGTTCCCACAATCGCCAGAGCGTAGGCAACAACGGTGGAAATGACCTGTGCGGTGAAAAGCTCGGTTTCGCCGTAAAAAAGACCGTTGGCGCCTGCCGGATTGACTGCGGTAGTAGCCCACAGGCCGGTAGCAATGGAGCCCCAGGTACCGCCGATACCGTGGATACCAAAGGCATCAAGGGAATCATCATAGCCCAGCTTGTCCTTCAGGACAGCAACGGCAAAGTAGCAGACAGCGCCGCCAATCAGGCCGATAGCTACAGCAGGCATCGGCTCAACAAAGCCGGCGGCAGGCGTGATGGCAACCAGACCGGCAATGCAGCCGGAAACAGCACCAAGGACAGTCGGCTTGCCGTTGACAATCCACTCCAGGACAACCCAGGAGAGGGTAGCGGCAGCAGCAGCAGCCTGAGAAACGATAAAGGCATTGGCAGCCAGCTCATTGGCGCCCAAAGCACTGCCGGCATTGAAGCCGAACCAGCCGAACCACAGGATAGAAGCACCAAGGACAGTCATTGGCAGGTTGTGAGGCAGCATGGCAGTCTTGCCGTAGCCGCTGCGCTTGCCGATCAGGATACACAGGGTCAGACCGGAAACACCGGACAGGATGTGGATAACCAGGCCGCCTGCGAAGTCCAGAGCACCAAGCTCTGCCAGGAAGCCGCCGCCCCATACCCAGTGAGCCATCGGATTGTAGATGAGGATTGCCCACAGCAGCATCAGGATGGCAAAGGCACGGAATTTCATTCGTTCAGCGAAGGCACCGGTAATCAGGGCCGGTGTCAAAGCAGCAAACATGCACTGGAAGGATACAAATGCCAGCTCAGGAATCGTGCCGCCGTCCATGATTTTCATGCCGATACCGGCAAGCCCCAGCTTGCTGAAATCACCGATAAAGCCGTTGACATCAGGGCCAAAGGCCATCGTATAGCCCAAAATGATAAATTCAACAGAAATCATGGCTAAGATGAACATGCTCTGCATAATGGTGGTCAGGACATTCTTGCTGCGGACCATGCCGCCGTAAAAAAGCGCCAGACCGGGAGTCATAATGAATACCAGGGCCGCACTGATGAGGACCCAGGCAGTATCGCCAGTATCAATCATAAAAATCAGATCCTTTCGTCAAAACAAATAATAATAGCGGATTGCTGCCTAAAAAAATATCGTCTCATAACTATCTTGGCAAATAGCTATGAGACGACATTGTCTCGGCAAATGATATATATCATGTGTCAAGCAGAAAACAGAAAAGCCCCCAAAAATCAACAAGTGATTCTTGGGGACTCCATTGTCCTGTCTGATGGGTTCATTATAAGCACATTCCCTGGGGATGTCAATATAAAAGGCTTATGTATACAGGAATACAATCGCAATGTATTCATTTTCTGCAGCAGGTACAGACAGTTTTTAAGCTGCCAGAGCGCCGCTGTCCTCTTTTTCCTGTCTGCCGTAAAAATGGAGAGCCATAGAAATCAGCAGGTTAAGGATAAAGCAGCCGACAAAGAAGTACAGGGCTGTGCTGTAGCTGCCGGTCTGCCTGTGGAGCAGGGAGACGATGGTCGGCCCGGCAACGCCTGCCAGTCCCCAGGCGGTCAGGATACGGCCGTGGATGGCGCTGAGCTGGCGGGTGCCGAACAAATCCGCCAGATAGGCAGGCATACAGGAGAAGCCGCCGCCGTAGCAGGTAATGATCAGCAGTACCAAAAGCTGGAACCAGAAGGCATCAGTGGTTCGTGCCAAAAGGAAAAAGGCTGAGATTTCCAGAACAAAGAAAAGGACATAGACACGGCTTCTGCCAAGATAATCGGAAATAGTTGACCAGAAAATCCTGCCCGCGCCGTTGAGCAGTCCGATGATGCCTACCATGGAGGCTGCGGTGGCAGAGCTCATCCTGGTGACCTCCTGCGCCATAGGAGAGGCCACCGCCAAAAGGCCGATGCCGCAGGTGATATTGACAAAGAAAATCCACCAAAGGGAAGCGAACTGCCAGGTTTTCATCGCCTCTTTGGCAGTTATGCCGTCGGAATGGGCAGCTGTCTCTCCTTCGGCAGGATTTTCTGCCGGTTTTTTCAGGTAGAGGGAGGAAGCACCCATAACAGCCATATAAATAACGCCTAAAATGAGGAAATTATTGACAAGCCCTGCGGCAGAGGTGAGGTATTGCATCAAAGGTCCGGCAATCAAGGCGGCGAAGCCGAAGCCCATGATAGCAAGGCCGGTGGCAAAGCCTCTGTGGTCAGGAAAATATTTTACCAGGGTGGATACCGGCGTAATATAGCCGATGCCCAGGCCGATGCCGCCAATCGCTCCGTAAAAAAGGTACAGAAGCAGCAGGCTGTGGACATGGAGGGCATATGCTGTGCCCAGCATACCTGTGCCGAAGCACAGCATGGACAAAAGGCCGCTTTTCTTTGGTCCGATTTTTTCCACAAAGCTGCCTAAAAGCCCGGCAGAGAAGCCTAAAAATAAAATAGCCAGGGAAAAAGTCCAGGTTGTTTCGCCCAGGCTCCACCCCATCTGTTCCATAATCGGACGGGTAAGGACACTCCAGGCGTAGACACTGCCAATGGAAATATGGATACCAATGGCACTCAGGGCAATAAGCCAGCGATTTCTCATGATAAATCCTCCCAGAATCTTCCGGGTATCTGCCAAACAAAAAACCGTCTGGAACAGATACCCTGCCCAGACGGTCGGCTTATTACAGCAATGCATGACATGTGGTCATTTCCACCAATCCGTCAGCCATACACTGCTTATTTACTTTTACAGGGACATTATATATGGATACCTCTAAAAAAGTCAAGGGTATTTTAGAAAGCTGAGAAGGATAATAAAAAGCCGTGTCGAAGTTAGGAATAATGTGATATATGTAGAGTTCATGATTAAAGGGAGGCGTTGGTATGGAGAGAAGATGGGGGAGAATTGTACTGTTGTTGTCCGTGTGCCTGCTGCTGTTGGCGCAGACGGCTGGAGCGGAAAAGGTTGACTTCAAGGATGGCAAATATAACTTTAAGCAAATCAAAAATGTGGTAATCTACGATATGGACTTTTCTGATGTGGAGCTGAACAGCAGTATTATGGAAAAGTCACTGAATTCGACCTATCTGAAAAAGGCAGAGCAGGAAAAAGTACCTGTCATCAGCATTGATTCCGTGCTGCGCAGGATTTCCCTCCATACTGGCAGGGATATGGATCTGCTGGCAGAGAGTGATTTTGATGAATTCAACAAGGTATATTATGAGCATCTGCCGGAATATGCCCAGGTATATGTTGAAGCAAAATTGCTTCAGTATGAGTCAAAATCCGTTTATCATCCTGCCTATACAAGCTGGGAGACCAGAAGGGAAAGCACCTATGTCTGGGATAACAAGGGCAATAAGATAAGAGTGGAGGAGGATGTTCTGGTACCGGTAGACCATCCGGCCTATTATGAAACCGTGTTTTATGACAAAATTGAATTCCATGTCTATGATGCCAAAACAGGGGCAGAGGTATTCAGCCGTCAGGAATGGCGTGAGCGTTCCGGTGATGATGGGACGGGGATGTTCGGCCGGATTTGCGCAGCTTTTTTCAGTGATTTGCGCAAGCTGGCAAGATAACAGCAGAGCCTTGACTGAGATGTGATATAAGGCGGCGATTTTAGGTAAATGATGAAAGGAGCGCGAAATATGGATATTTTTGCGGGGAAATCCGGCAGGAGATGGCTGGCTGCTGCCTGCATGCTGCTGTCTGTGAGCCTGGGCGGTGAGGCGATGGCAGCAGAGCTGCAGAGCATCGATCAATGGGAAAAGCAGGCAGCCAACTGGCTGCAGCAGGGCAAATATGAACAGGCTCTGGAGGTCTACTCTGAGGCCGTGGCACAGTATCCTGCCAATATCCATCTGCTGCAAAAAAGGGGTGGAGTGTATCTGGAGCTGGGGCAGCCGGAGCAGGCACAAAGGGATTTTCAGAAGATTGTCTTTATGGACGGTGACAATATCGAGGGGTATCTGGGGTTGGCAGTGCGTGCGGCCTGTGACGGTGAGATGAAGCAGAGCCGGGAGCTGTTTGACAGGGCTCTGGGATTGAATGAAAAGAATGCCAGGCTGTATATGATGCGGGGCAGGTACTATTACGAGGGCATTGGGGATTTTGAGGGTGCCATCAGGGACTATAAGCAGGCAAAGGAATTGGCAGATGAAGAACTCAAGCCGGAGCTTTTGCGTAATATTCTGGTTACCTATGTGAATTATGCCATCTATTATCCGGAGAACATGGTGAAGGTCATCGATACGGCCAGTGAACTGCTGTCTCTGCCGGAGCTGTCGGTGCCTCATCAGCGTGAAGGCTATCGGCTGCGTATGTATGCCTATGAGCAAATGGGCAACTATGAGGCGGCCTTCCGTGACAGCCAGAAGCTGATGGAGCTGTTCCAGGATGATTATATGGCTCAGGCGTGGATTTTGAACAAGCAGAGTGCCCAGCTCCGCAAGCTGGATATGCCGATTGAGGCAAGAAAAGCGATGCTGGCGGCTCTGAAACGCAATCCGGAGCTGACCCTGCCGAGGTATTATGAGAATGACCCGTTATTTGCTGAATATTGAAGCACAGGAGGAAGTAAGCATGAGTATTCTGAGTAAAAGCAAAAAAATCATCCTGCTGCTTGCTGCCAGTCTGTGCAGCGTATCTCTGGCAGGAGCGGAACCACTTATTGACAGTGAGACAGCGGCGGCACCGTATTATAATCTGAGCCTGTCCGTACCTACAGACAGGAACAGCGGCTATGATCCCACCAGGGCTATGGTCAATGGTGTGCAGAATCAGGGCATCTACGGCACATGCTGGGCTTTTGCCGCTGTGGCAGCAGCAGAATCAAGTGTATATAAGCAGCTGCAGCAGGAGGGGATTCCCTACAATGTGGAAACCAATCCGGTAAAATATTCTCCCTGGTATCTGGCCTGGATAAAATCTGCACTGCCTACCGAGGTGG
>JAQUZO010000065.1 GCA_028691285.1 Anaerovibrio sp.
GTATCCGCCACCTTCTCCAGGCTGCTGCCCACCAGTACCACATCCGCACTTTCCAGAGCAATGTCGGCACCGGCTCCTATGGCAATCCCCACATCAGCTCTTGCCAGCGCAGGTGCATCATTGATGCCGTCTCCCACCATGGCAACCGTTTTCCCCTGAGCCTGCAGCTCACGGACAGCCTGCTCCTTGTCCTGAGGCATCACCTGGGCAAGCACCCTTGCAATGCCCAGACGCTTTGCAACAGCCTGCGCCGTACGGCGATTGTCCCCTGTCAGCATAATCACCTCAAGGCCCTGCCCCTGCAGCTCCTCGACAGCCTGTCTGCTGGACGGCTTTTCCGTATCTGCCGCCGCCAAAATCCCCAGCAGCCTCTGCGTATCTGCCGCCAGCAGCACGGTCTTGCCCATATCGGACAGCAGGTGGATTTTTTCCTCCTGCCCCTCCAGAGCAATCCCCTGTTCTTTTATATATTCTGCATTGCCTGCAAAAATCCTTTCCCCCTTCACCACGCCGGATATTCCCCGGCCCGGCTCATTGATAAAACCATCGACAGGCTGAGAGACAATATTTTTTTTCTGCCCATAGGCAATGACTGCCTGTGCCAGAGGATGCTGACTTGCTTTTTCCAAAGAAACTATTTTCTCCAGCAAGTCCCTCTCGCTGTCATGAATGCAAAGCACATCCGTAATTGCCGGCCTGCCCTTTGTAATAGTGCCGGTTTTATCGAGGACTATCGTATCAATATGCTTCGCCCGTTCCAGAGCTTCCCCTGACTTTATCAAAATTCCTCTTTCGGCCCCCCTGCCTGTGCCCACCATAATAGCTACAGGCGTAGCCAGTCCCAGAGCACAGGGGCAGGAGATGACCAGCACGGATATTGCCGCAGAAAAAGCAAACTCCGCGCCTGCGCCCACCATCAGCCAGCCTGCTGCCGTCACGGCAGCCAGAGCAATGACAGCAGGTACAAAGATACCCGCAATCCTGTCCGCAGTCCTGGCAATCGGGGCCTTGCTGCTGCCTGCCTCATCAACCAGCTTGATGATCTGACTGATTGTGGATTCTGCCCCCACCTTTACCGCCCGAAAGTGAATATACCCGTCTAAATTGAGCGAAGCAGATATCACCTTGTCTCCCGGGTTCTTTGCTGCCGGAATGCTCTCCCCCGTAACAGCCGATTCATCTACAGCGGCACTGCCGGACAGAATTATGCCGTCCGCTGCAATCACGCCGCCCGGCTTGACGATGACCTCGTCTCCAGTCCTCAGTTCCTCCACCGGAACCTCTGTCTCCTGTCCATTTCTGACTACAAGCGCTGTCTGAGGCAGCAGCTGCATCAGCTTTTGCAGAGCCGTACCGGTACTGTTTTTGGCCTTTGCCTCCAAATATTTACCGGCAGTGATCAGGGTGACAATCATACCTGCTGACTCAAAGTACAGGTTGCGGCTGTACTCCTCCACCAGCAGCCAGTCTCCATGCCCCAGCCCCCAGCTCATCCGAAAAATCGCAAAAATGCCAAAGACCAGAGATGCCGCCGAACCTATGCCCACCAAGCTGTCCATATTGGGCGCCCCATGCAGGAGATTCCTGAAGCCGCTGATAAAATACCTGCGGTTCAAAAGTAAGATAGGACACACCAGCAGCAGCTGCACAAAAGCGAAGGAGACAGCATTCTCCCTGCCGTCCAAAAGTGCCCTTACACCTTCGCTGACCGGCAGTCCCAGCCATGCTTCCAGCATGGTGTGCATGGCGATATACATCAGAGGAAGCAAAAACACGACAGACCAAAGCAGCCTTTTATACATGGCAGCAGCTTCCCTGGCCAGAACATCCTCAGGCTGCTCCTGCCGCAGACCAGCCTGAGGAGCTGCCCCAATGCCGTCTCCTGCCAGAACCGCACCATAGCCTGCCTTTTCCACCGCAGCAATGATTTCCTCGGAGCTCAACTGCCCCTCGTCATATTCCAGCTGCATACTGTTGGTAAGAAGATTCACTGCCGCATTGTGCTGCCCCGGCAGCTTTTCCACTGCCTTCTGCACTCTGGCCGAGCAGGCCGAGCAGGTCATCCCTGTAACAAAATATTTTTCCTTGCGCATAAATCAACCTCATAAACATATATTGAAAACCATTATCATCCTAAATATAGCACTGTTTATGGCATAAGTCAATAATAAAACAGCTAAATCCACAGGCCGCTTTTGGCTGGGGTTATTGCTTTAATCTCCCATAACGCTTAAAATATAAGAAAGTATTTTATTTTTTTAACTCACGAGGTACATATTATGTCAGATTTTATAGAAAAACTCCTGCGCAAAGGCTTCTTTATCCTTGTCAATGCCCTGCTTGCCATGGTGGGCATCGTACTGTGCTTTGTCGGGGCAGGCGGGCTAATAATGGGGGAGCCGCTGCTCTCCCTGGCTGCCGTGGCAGCGGGACTGGGACTGTCGGCCTTTGGCACACGGTGGTTTTGGTATCCTGCTGTCAGGCGCAAGCATGGCACAGAATCCAGCCTGCAGGATTTCAAGCCTGCTTCCCTGGCAGCAGGCAGCAGTCAGGCAGCAGAATTTACCCAGGAATGCTATGACAAGGCGGTTGCCGACTATAACAGGCTGAATTCCGTTATCCGCAGCCTGGAGGATGCGGAGCTTTGCCGCCAGCTGGAAAAAATGCAGGACATCGCCGGCAAAATGCTTCTTTATATGAAGGAAAATCCTGACAGGATTTCCCTGGCAGAGCGTTTCATCAATTATTATCAGGACAGAGCGGTAGTTTTGTCCAGCCAGTTCCTGGAATTTGAGCAGATGAAGCTCGAAACACCGGAAATCACTGAAATCAAGGCAAAGACCAAACGAACTCTTGCGGCCTTTGATGAAGCCTATACCGCACAGTTCAGCAGCATGCTCAGCAACAAGGTCATGGAAATAGAATCCGAGCTCAAGGTCGCAGAACAGATTATGTCTGATGCAGGCATCCAAAATCAGGCCGCCCCGGAGACTGCTTCCCCACAGCCTGCTGAGGCGCCGGACTTCCGCATTGACCGGCCCTTTGATACAGAAAAACCCGATGCCGCAGGCTGCGGCAGGAATACCGGCTGCCGCCATAAGCCCCGCGGCCGCTTTCAGCGCTGATAAATAGTTTTTTACAGGGAGGATAAGAAATGTCTGAAATTAGTCTTGAGGATTTGATGAATGCCCGAAAGCAGGCAGATACCGCTGCCCCTGCCGTTGATCGGCAGCAGGAAATCATGGATGTAACCGCCCGTACAGAAGCCCTGACACCCGCAGAACGCAGACAGGTGGATGAAATCAAGGAGAAAATCGACCTGATGAGCTCCGGCAGCACGCTGCAGTTCGGCACCGCAGCGCAAAAAAACATGGCGGACTTCTCCGACAACCTGCTGTCACAGGTGCGGACAAAGGACAGCGGCCAGGTGGGGGAACTTCTGACAGAACTTTCCGGCAAAATCAACGAATTCAGCCGCAGCGACTCCGGCAGCTTTGTCAAAAAGCTGCCGCTGATAGGCTCGCTGGTGGGCAAGGGAGAAAATATGCTTTCTTCCTACGAAAAGCTGTCCGCCAAGGTTGAAAAAATCCGTTCTGAGCTGGAAAAATCCAAAACCACCATGATGAAGGACATCATGCTTTTTGATGCCCTATATCAGAAGAATCTGGAATATTTCAAACAGCTGGAGCTGTACATCCAGGCAGGAGAAGAAAAGCTGCAGGAAATGCGCAGCAGCATCCTGCCGAAGCTCCATGCGGATGCCGCCGCCTCTGCCGACCCTATGGCAGGACAGGTAGTCAGCGATTTTGAGAGCAATGTTGACCGCTTTGAAAAAAAGGTGCACGATCTGAAAATCAGCAAAACCATAGCTATCCAGACCGCACCTCAGCTCCGTCTCATCCAGAATAATGACAAAATCCTGGTAGAAAGAGTCCAGACTGCCATTTACAATGCTATCCCGCTGTGGAAAAACCAGCTTGTCATTGCCCTGGGACTCACCCGCCAGCAAAATGTGCTGAAAATGCAGCAGGCAGTCTCTGAAACTACCAATGAGCTGCTCAAACGCAATGCTGAAATGCTGAAAATAACCTCTGCCGAGACTGCCAGGGAGAACAACCGCAGCATTGTGGATATTGAAACTGTCAAAAAAGTCAATGATGATTTGATAGCGACCATCGAGGAAACCCTCAAGCTCCAGCAGGAGGGACGGCAGGCCCGTCAAAATGCCGAGCAGGAACTGGTACAGATTGAGGACAGGCTGAAGCAGACCCTGCTGAATAATATGCAGCAGTGAACCGGCAGCTTGTCCGGCACAATCTGACAAATCAGCAGGGAGAGCATACTGCGGCGATGTATGGTTTTTGCTTGACATAGCCCTTACAAAGCCGTATAATACTAATGTCCTGCTGATATAGCACAGTTGGTAGTGCATCGGATTCGTAACCCGAAGGTCGCCAGTTCGATTCTGGCTATCAGCTCCATAGGAAAATTATCCCCTGCATGTTTTTGCAGGGGATTTTTATTGGTTCATACCTGCAGAAATATGGTAGAATGATACCGTTGTCTTACTCTGCTGCTTTTACAGCCGCTCATCGGCTGTACCATGAAAGGAAGGATTGCTTTGCTGTTTCTTGCCATGCTGCTCCTGGGTGTTATCGTCGGCTTCGTAGGTGCGGGGGGCGCAGGTGTGACCATTGCACTGCTGGTAGTGGGCTTCCAGGTTCCCATGCACTCTGCCCTGGCCGTAGCCCTGGCCTCCATGATTTTCACCACGATGTCCGGAGCCTACAGCCACTTCAAAGAAGGGGAGGTTGTGGTCAAAACCGGTGCCGTGCTGGGTATCGGCGGTATGCTTGGCTCCTTTGCAGGTGCCAATGTATCCCTGCTGCTTGATGCGGAGCTGGTGCGCTACATGACCAGCTATATTATGCTTATTTCGGCAGTCCTGCTCTACCTCAAGGTATATCAGTCCGATTGGCTGAACTCTCTTTTTCATTTTCCTGACCACTTGCTGGCAGGAAAAAAGCTGTACATTTACGGCATTATTGCCGGCACTGTCAACGGCTTCATCTCAGGAGCCTTCGGCATCGGCGCAGCTGCTTTCATCCAGCTGACCCTGCTGATTATCTTCGGCGTGCCGCTGCTCCAGTCAATCGGCACCTGCATGATGGTGATTCTGCCGATTTCCGTTGCCGGAGGCCTGGGGTATCTGCTGCAGGGACAGCTGGATTTTGCGATTTTCCTGCAAACCCTGATTGGGCAGTTCATCGGCGCCTACCTGGGTGCCAAGCTCACTCACCTTGCTCCCCGCCCTGTCCTCAAATTCTGCATTGTCGCCATGAGCACCACAGGCGGCATGGTACTGCTTCTGGGCGTATGAAATAGAAAACATCTGTACAAAAGGGGCGTTCCCATCATGTTGAAGTGATGGGAACGCCCCTTTGATATTGCTTAGCCTAAAAGTCCGTTGCATAGCTCTACCAGCTGCCATTTATTTGCCAGTTCATTCTTCTCAGCAAAGGCTTTGATATTCTCCAGCCTTTCTCTTTCTTCGCCGGCAATGGCTTTTTCCTGCATAAGCTCAAGATATGCCTGCAAAAGCTCTCCTGCCCGCTTGTATTTGGACAGGCCTGCTATCGGTTCATCCTGCAGCGAATAGCCAATCAAAGTGCCCGCTGTGCCGGCCAGCTTCTCCCCCTCCGGCTGCTGCAGGCGATCTGCCAATTTGGTACGCTTGATAATGGTGATAGCAGAATACTCCGGCATGATATTGTTCTGCCAGCCCTCCTGCAGAAGCCAGTCTGCTATTTCCTGATTTTCCGCCTTGAGCATGCTGACAGCATGGATTCTCCCCCAGCCCTTCAGCTTCTGTGCCAGCTGAAAATAAAGCTGGTTTGCCTCATCATAATTGCTCAGGACAAACAGACAGAAAAGTGTCAGCTCTTCGCAGGCAGCCAGTGTCAGCAGAAGCTCCTTCAGATCCTTGGTCGGCTCCTGTTCCAAAAGCTCCAAAACAGTCAGGGCAAATTTTACTGATTCCACATCCCTGCTCTGCAAAAGCAGCGTCATCGCGAACCGTCCCAGCTTATCCGGCGACAGCTCAGCAGGATGCTCATAAACCCATTCCTGTACCCTGTCCATAACCGGCAGCATGACAATCCCCTGAGCAAAATAGGTCAGCAGTGCATTGGCTGCGTCTTCAAAGCGTTCATCAGACGCCAGCTTCAAGGCCTGCGTCAGCATATTGATGTCCGTGGTTTTCGCTGGTCCCATATAATAACGGATAGTACCGTCGATAGCTCCGTCAGCAAACCTCATGCCCTCCTCCGGCTGAGGTCTCAGAACAAATTCCTCTGGCAGAATGCCATCGTCGGTCAGCGCATTCTTGATACGATTATAAATTGATTCCATTTCCTTTAATCTCCCCTATAAAAATTTACCTAAAAGTAAAGCGGTATAACCACACAGCCATACCGCTTCTATTATACGCTATTTAGTATCCTGACTTCTACTGTTTTTTATTCTGTAGCTCACATACAGAATGAGCAACCAGACAGGCAGTGCCCATACCGCCATCTGCATATCAGGAATCTGGGTCATCATGAAGATTACGCCCACTAAAAATGCCAGACAGAAATAATTCATCCAAGGGTACAGCCAGGAATGAAAATGCGGTATCCTGTGGCCGGTCCGCAGGCAGTATTGACGGAATTTCATGTGGGTCACCGTAATTGACACCCAGTTGATGACCGCCGAAATAATCACAACTGCAAAAAGGTACATGAATACCTGGCTTGGAAAAAGATAATTCATGATGACAATAATGAAGGTGATGGCAGAGGAAATCAGGGTGCCTGCTACAGGTACACCACGGCTGGATACCCTGTGCAGAAGCGCCGGTGCATCTCCCTTGTCAGAGAGTCCGTACAGCATACGGGAGTTGCTGTAGATAGCGGAATTATATACAGAAATTGCCGCTGACAGCACTACCAGATTCAGAATATGCGCTGCCGCCGGAATTCCCACATTGTCAAAAATCTGCACGAAAGGACTGGCCTCCATGCCTACCTGATTCCACGGCCACAGGCACATCAGAATAAACATCGTACCCACATAGAAAATCAGGATGCGCCAAATAACCTGATTGATGGCCTGGGGAATGGATTTGTCGGGATTTTCCGCCTCTCCGGCAGTAATGCCCAAAAGCTCAATGCCCCCGAAGGAAAACATGACAACCACACACGCCATCATCAGTCCCCAGACGCCATTAGGCATATAGCCGCCGTGGGCCCACAGATTGCTCAGGCAGTCCGGAAAGCCCACAGGGTTGGAAAAGACCAGCACTGCACCCAACACAATCATACTAAGAATAGCTGTCACCTTGATGAGCGCCATCCAAAATTCCATTTCGCCATAGGCCTTGACATTAAAGAGGTTGATGGCGGTAATCGCCACCAGGCAAATCAAAGCCGACAGCCACTGAGGCACATCCGGCAGCCAGTAATTGACATAGATGCCTACCGCAGTCAGCTCTGCCATACTCACCATGATATAACAGTACCAATAATTCCAGCCGGATAAAAAGCCCGGGAATTTCCCCCAATATTTGGTGGCATAATAGCTGAAGGAGCCTGATACCGGCTCATCCACCGCCATTTCTCCCAGCATCCGCATGATAAAATAAATCACAATGCCGCCTATCAGATATGCCACCATGACGGATGGCCCTGTCAGGGAAATTGTCGAAGCCGAGCCGTAAAACAGGCCAGTACCGATGGCGCTGCCCAGTGCCATCATCTGCAGATGCCTGTTTTTCAGCCCACGCCGTAATCCCTTATTATCTTCCATATAACATTCCTCCAGAGATGCACAGAAATTTTGCCCTGCCTGTGGATTTTCTTGATAACTTATCCACAGAAAAAGCGCGATTGTGCATAAAACAGTGAATAACTCTGCATTTATCCTGTAGAAAGCCACAGTTTTCTGTGGATAAATCGAGTTGCGCCGTTGATAATTATAGCATAATTTGTCTCCTTAACCAACTGCTGATATAATATGAACAGAAAATATTATGTGTGATTGCCGAACAGGCTGAAATTGCATCCATCATTTCCGCCGTATATCCCTTAACACGCGTGTATGATGAATTCTTTGCCAGCCAGCAGACAGCCTACAAGCCTGCGAAAACACGCTCCCGCTCCTATAGCGACGCAGCGGATACTAAATTCGTCCGTCGCCAAGGCTTGGACTCATTAAGTACCGGCGCCGCTATCAGGGTTTTCTATAGGCTGTGGCAGTCTGCTTCTGCAAAGCAGCAGTATGTATCTATCGTACTTAGAGCGGACTACGGCGAATGCCAAGCACCAGGCAGCCCATAGCCTTAAGAAAAGCATTATTGAACGCCGGCACTTAATGAACGCAAACGAAGTGATGCGTGAATTTAGTGTCCGCTGCGTTCAATGCTGAGCGGGAGCGTCTTTTCGGAGGCTTATGGGTGCTGGGGCGATAGAATACGCCAATACACCTTTGACAACACACACTACCCCAATCTTAGCTGAAAAGGAGATCCATCATGTCAAAAATCCCGGCTCAGGAACTTATCGAAACGCCCCACGGCGTACAGGAAAGCATCAAAATGGATTTGCTGCAGATGATTCAGGAGGGTACCGACCCCTTTGACATCATTTACGCCGTAGCAGAATATCTGGAGAAGGCTTCCGCGGAAAGAGGCTATGCCCAGCACATCATTGACAACATCCAGACAATTTACGGTACGGCCCTCGGACATAAAAAGCCCCTGCTGGATGAAATACAGACCCTGGAGATGCGGCGGCAGAGAATTGCGGACTATCTCACCGCTACTGCCAAGGATGAAACTGTTTCAGAGGATGAACGCGCCCGTCTGGGTTTTGCCGAAAAGGCTCATGACAGGAAAATCCAAAAGCTGAAGGAAATGCTTGCCAAATGACAAAAACCCCCGGTGCTCTTTGCCTGGCCTGGCAAAACAGCTCCGGGGGCTTTTTGTACCCGTATTTATTTCAATTTATAGTATTCCTCATGTGATACCGGCTCCAGCCATTGATTGGCACTGTCTATACCCGGCACCTCAATGGCAAGGTGAGAAAACCAGCTGTGAGGTGCTGCTCCGTGCCAGTGCTTGACATTGACAGGAATATTTACCACCGTTCCCGGCTCCATTGCCACAGCTTCCTTGCCCCACTCCTGATAATACCCACGGCCGCCCACGCAGACCAGCAGCTGTCCGCCGCCGCTTTTGGCTGTATGGATATGCCAGTTGTTGCGGCAGCCCGGCTCAAAGGTCACATTATATATAGGCACCTGCTCCCGGGAAACAGCCGCCAGATAGCTCTGTCCTGCAAAATACTCTGCAAA
>JAQUZO010000066.1 GCA_028691285.1 Anaerovibrio sp.
ATTTTCGTCAAAGAATATATTTTACGCAATTATCCTCGCATGAAGCTGCAGGCATATTATGCCGAAAGCCGGCGGTTTTCCCGGCTGGCGGTGTCCGCTGACAGCTTCCTTCATCGGTACTTCAAAACTGACGATACTCCTGAACCTGCATTGACAAGGTATTGCTGGTGCGGTAAGATTAGGACAAGGAATAATCATTATTATTTGATAGAACAATTCTTTTTCATAGTGGAGAGAATATCTGCATATCGGTATGAAACGGGAATGATACCGATTTTATAGGGAACGGATTCTTGGGAAGAAGGGGGGACTATTTTGCAGAAAAAGCTGAAAGAGATGAGTCGGGATTTGCTTTTTGCGGTGCTGCTTTCTTTGGTCATGATTGCAGGTACGCTGGCTGCGATTTTTTCTGTCAATGGAATCATGACAGAGTATGCCGTCCACCAGATGCAGAAAATGGCCAGGCATGCTGCCAGCGATGTCAAAATCATGTTCAGCAGTGAGGAGCAGAAGGTCATGCTGATTGCTGATATGCTGGCGGGACATGGTATTCTGCAGGAAGCTGATTTTCAGAGATATATACATACCCTGTCTTTGGATGACGATTTATTCGATTACTGTGTACTGCGGCCGGACAATTCTATGGTAGATGGCGGCGGGGAGACAGGGGTGCTGGCAGAACCACTGGATTTTGCGCAGGAGGCGGCACGGGCACCCTATTTTGCCGATGGTATCACAGGCAGGGATGGGGAAAAATATCTGCTTTATGCCTATCCGGTCAGGGATGGTGATGAGGTCAGAGCCGTGGCTTACGGGTATGCTCCGCTCAGGAAGCTGCCGGAGCTTTTCCATCGTTATGGTTTCGGTGGTCAGGAACAGATTTATCTTGTCAACGGAGATACGGGAAATTTTCTGATAGACACCTGGCGTGGTGAGCTGGGAAATATCTTTGACGATGATTTGCAGTACGGGGAGATGAAGCAGGGGCGGAGCCTTGCACAGCTGCAGCAGGATGTGGCAGAGGGGCAGGCCGGTTCTCTGGTGTTTGCCCCACAGGCTGCGGGAGAGGATTTTTACAGCTGCTACGAGCCGGTCGGACTGCATAACCTTACCTTTCAGATCAGCGTGCCGGAGCATGTTCTTTTTGCGGATGTATTTCATATCCGCAGTATTGTTTCGGCTTTGGGACTGCTGCAGTTTTTGGCGTTTATCTGTTATCTGGCCTACCTGATGTACAAATACCATCTGGAAAAGCAGACCTATCAGCGGCGGATACAGATGAGCCGTGATATATACCGCATCCAGCAGATGCTTTTTGATTCCTATGACAATAATTTTATGGTGGATGAGGCGCTGAAGCTGGCAGCAAATTCGGCAGAGGCAGAGCTGATGTTCTTTGTCCTGACGAGCAGCAAGGCTTTTCGCAGAGTCTATTGCTGGCCTGATATCGGCAGGGATGTAGTGAATCTGGAGCTGGTAAAGGTCAGGGGGAAGCTGACAGATGCTGAAATGGCACTGCAGCGGGGCGAGACTGTCAAGCTGACGCCAAAACAGGTAGCTCAGTACCGCAGAGAAGGCAAGCTGGACAAGCTGGCGGGGAAGACCATCAAAAATCTGATTCTGGTTCCGGCAGTGAATTCGGAGGGGCGCATCTCAGGCGTGATGGTGGCTGTCAATGTACAGCGGCTGCGTGAAGCGGCCAAGGGAATGGAAATGATAGTCAATACCTTCCTGATGGCAGACAGCAATCTCAGTATCTATCAGCTGGTGCGCCAGATGGGAATGGTGGATTCTCTCACCGGGCTCAAGAACCGCAATGCCTTTTCCCAGGCAATGTCACAGTATGAGGAGCTGAACAGCGGCAATCTGAGCTGTATATATATGGACGCCAACGGGCTGCATGCGCTCAACAATACATTGGGACATGCGGCAGGAGATGATATACTCATTTCCATTGCCAATCTGCTGAAGGAGTCCTTCGGCAGCGATAATTCCTTCAGGATCGGCGGTGATGAATTTGTGGTGTTCAACCGTGATCTGGATCAGGAGGAGATTGGCGCAAGGCTGGCAAAGATCGACAGCCTGCTGGAGAAGCAGGGCTATCATGTATCAGCAGGTGTTGCCTTCCGTCGGGACAAAAAGCTGCTGAAGCAGATGATTGAGGCTGCAGAGCATGAAATGTATCAGGCAAAGCGGCAGTATTACAGCCAGAACAAGGAAGCCGGCGGGGTGCGCCAGATGAATCACAAGCTGGAAAACATCCTGACGGAGAAAAGAGACAGGGACAGCTTTCTCTCTATTATCCTGGCAGATTTCATCGGTGTATATATTGTGAATTTGGCTACAGATGATGTGAGGGATATCTGCAAATCACCATATTTCGCGGATATCCTGATGGACTACGGCTATCGCTTCCGTCCGGCTATCCTTAAATACGGAGAACGCTTTGTGGTGCCTGAGGAGCAGGAGTGCTTTAAAAAGATTTTTGACTATCGGGCAATCCGCGGTATGCTTCAGAGGCAGGAGCCTATTGAATTCCACTATGATAAGACCGATGGGCAGGCAGTGCGAATCAAGGTATTTCCAACGCAGGAGTATACGGAGGAGAAGCCAAATACCCTGTGGGTATTTGAGGCATATAAGGGATGAATATTTTCTGCATTGCAAGCAGCAGGACGGGGGGACTGAGAAATCAGTCCCCTTTTGCATTCAAAAACATATCAAAGATAAAAAAATTGTGATACAATGTCAAGGAGTGTTTGTATGGCAGCCGGGGATGCCCGGGTGTCCTGCAGGGAAATGAGGTTGGACTTGATGATTCACATGAAGAATGTCATGAAGGTTTATGATAATGGTGCGGTGGCACTGGATAATATCAATGTCGATATCCGCAAGGGAGAGTTTGTCTTTCTGGTAGGGCCAAGCGGAGCCGGCAAATCTACTTTTATTAAGATGCTTTTTCGGGAGGTATTGCCTACCTCGGGCATCCTGACGCTCAATGGCCGGGATATTGTGCGTATGCCAGTTGGGGATGTGCCATATCTGCGCCGCAGTCTGGGCGTAATCTTTCAGGATTACCGTCTGCTGCCGGACAAGACTGTTTACGAGAATATAGCCTTTGCCATGCAGGTGATTGAGGCACCTCGCCGCATGATGCAGCGCAGCGTCAATTCGGTGCTGGATATTGTAGGCCTGCGGGATAAATATAAGTGCTTTCCCAACCAGCTTTCCGGCGGTGAGCAGCAGCGTGTAGCCATTGCCAGGGCGATTGTCAACAACCCGGCGATTGTCATTGCCGATGAGCCTACGGGCAATCTGGACCCGGAAACCTCCTGGGGCATCATGGATATTTTTCAAAGAATCAATGCCGCAGGCACGACCATAGTCATGGCAACCCACGACAAAACCATTGTCGATGCCATGCAGAAGCGCGTCATTGCCATTGAGGATGGTGCCATTGCCAGGGATGAGGCTCAGGGAGGTTATGGCTATGAAAATTAGAACATCGGAATATTTTATCCGGGAAGTATTTTTGTCTTTGAAAAGAAATAACTGGATGTCTGTTGCTTCTATCGGCACTGTGGCAGTATCTCTGTTTATTTTCGGCATGTTCCTGATGATGGTCATGAACATGAACAAGCTGGCGCAGTCTCTGGAGTCCCAGGTGCAGATAAATGTTTATCTGGAGGATTCCGTTACCCATGACTCTGCCAGGGAGCTTGAAACCGATTTAAAATCCCTGCAGGGGGTCGAGGCCGTAAAATTTGTTTCCAGGGAGGAGGCAATGGAGCGGTTCAAGGAACGGCTGGGAGACCAAAAATCCCTGCTGGAGGCGCTGGATGACGACAACCCTCTGCCGGATGCCTTTGAGGTTACGATTACCAGGCCGGAGCTGGTCAAGGATACGGCGGCCTCCATTGAAAAGCTTGACGGGGTGGAGTCTGCCAAATACGGTCAGGATGTCATGGAGCATCTTTTTGAGATGACGAGACTGCTCAGGATTTTTGGGTTCTCCCTTATGCTGGTGCTGGCTCTTGCCACGCTGTTCATTATTTCCAATACCATCCGGCTGACGGTCTTTGCCCGGCGCAAGGAGATTGCCATCATGAAATATGTAGGGGCAACAGACTGGTTTATCCGGTGGCCCTTCATGCTGGAGGGCATGGTGCTGGGGCTGTTCGGCAGCCTGATAGCGGCAGTGATACTCAGAACGGCCTATACTGCCACGGTAGAAAAAATTTATGATACTCTGGCTTTTTTCCCGTTGATTCCGGAGCAGCCGTTTTTGAATTATATTACGGTGATTGTCATTTTCAGCGGTATGGCGATTGGTGCGGTGGGAAGCGCAGTTTCCATCAAGCGTTTCCTGAAGGTATAAGGTGGTGGCACAATGAGTTTTGGAAAGCAGGGCAGGGAAAAATACCTGAGTTTGGCTTTAGCTGTGCTGCTGCTGACTTCGGCGGCAGGCACAGCCTGGGCGGGGGAGCTGGAGGACCAGCTTTCAGAGCTGCAGAGGCAGGCCGGGGAGCAGCAGGAAATAACCAACAGGGCTGCTGCCAAGGTGGAGAGCGTTTCGGAGCAGATGCGCCAGATCCAGGAGGAGCTGCGGGCGGCTTCGGCAGCCTATGATGAAGTAAAAGGGCGGCTGGATACGGTAGAGGGACAAATCAGCGATAATACAGAGCTGCTGACTAAGACAGAGGCGGATTTGAAGCAGAAAAATATCCAGCTGCAGAAAAGGGTGCGGGATATTTATATCAACGGACAGGTCAGCTATGTGGATGTGCTGTTCGGCGCAAAGGATTTTTCGGACTTCATGACCCGCATGGATGTCCTGAAGCGTCTCATTAAAAGGGACTACAATTTAATCATGAAGGTAAAGCATGACAAGGAGGTTGTGCTGACCGCCCGCGTTCAGCTGGAGAAGGACAAGGCTGAGGCTGACGCCCTGGTGGCAGATGCTGAAAGCAAAAAAGCGCTGGTTGAGGACAAAAAGGCAGAGCAGCAGGTACTTTTGGATCAAGCTGTTTATGACAGAGATACTTCAGAACGGGCTTATGAGGAGCTGCTGGCGGCATCCAAGGAGGTTGCCAATATGATTCGCCGCAGCCAGTATGCCTCGGCTTATTCCGGCGCAACTCCCGGTGCGGGAGGGATGATTTGGCCTTTGGACGGCTCGGTCACTTCGGAATTCGGCTGGCGCACCCACCCGATTTTCGGTACGGCACGCTTCCACAGCGGCCTGGATATCGGGGGTGATTATGGTATGCCTATTTATGCGGCAGCCAGCGGTACGGTCATTTATGCGGGCTGGATAAGCGGCTACGGCAATGCGGTCATCATCGACCACGGCGGCGGAGTGACTACGCTCTACGGACACAACGAATCCCTGAATGTCAGCGAAGGCCAGTCTGTGAGCCAGGGCCAGGTCATCGCCATGTGCGGCTCGACAGGCAATTCCACCGGCCCTCACTGCCATTTTGAGGTGCGTGAGAATGGTGAGCCGGTCAGCCCTTATGGTTATTTGTAAAGAAGGTTGAACCAGATGAAAAGGATTATATTAACATCGCTGCTTACTGCCCTTATTGTGGCGGCAGGCATTTTTGCAGGACTGTACGGCCTTTTGGGAGGCAGTATGGAAAATGTATCGCAGATTGCGCGCCTGGTGACAACCATGCGTTTTGTAGAGGCCAAATATGTGGATGATGTCCCTGCTGTCAAGCTGGTAGACGGGGCGATTGAAGGCATGGTGAAGGCCCTGGGAGATAAGCATTCGGTCTATATGGATGATGCGACCTTCAGGCAGCTCATGCAGCAGACTGAGGGCAGTTTCGGAGGCGTCGGTGTGGTTATGGGCTTTCCTGAGCCGGGGCACTGCGAAATCATGTCCGTGATGGAAAACACCCCCAGCGCCCAGCAGGGGCTGCAGCCCAAGGATGAAATCCTC
The DNA here is from genome assembly GCA_028691285.1 of Anaerovibrio sp. GTDB lineage: Bacteria > Bacillota > Negativicutes > Selenomonadales > Selenomonadaceae > Anaerovibrio. Next base: position 5,948 of record JAQUZO010000066.1, read on the forward strand.
AGGATAGACGGCAAGGAGGTTGCCGGCATGCAGCCTGAGGAAATGGCAAATATGGTGCGGGGCACCGAGGGCACTCAGGTGGTGCTGACGATTCGCCGCCAGGGGCAGGAGGATTTTGAGGTCACTTTGACCAGAGCGGTCATCCAGCTGACGACTGCCAAGGGCATCATGATTGATGATGCCGGGATTGGCTACATCCGCATTGCCTCCTTCAGCGAAAATACCGGCAAGGAATTCCAGCAGGAGCTGGCTGCTCTTAAAGAGCAGGGCATGAAGGGGCTGGTAGTGGACCTGCGGGCGAATCCCGGCGGACTGATTACCTCCTGCGTGGAGATTTCCAATCAGCTGATACCGGCAGGTGAGATTGTGTCCATGATTGACAGGGACGGCAATAAGTCGGTGTTTGAATCGGAGCTGGCGGAGCGGGATTATCCGCTGGCAGTCATCATTGACGGCAACAGTGCCAGTGCTTCGGAGATTTTGGCTGGTGCGGTGCAGGACCGCCAGTGCGGTACGATTGTAGGCGTAAAGTCCTTTGGCAAGGGGTCGGTGCAGACCATGCTGCCGCTGACTCACGGTGACGGCCTGAAGCTCACGGTGGCAAGATATTATACTCCGTCCGGACGGAGCATTGACGGCACGGGAATTGAGCCTGATATCTATGTGGAGCTGCCGGAGGGAGCAGCACAGGATGTGCAGCTTTTGCGGGCGATTGCTGCCGTAAAGGAAAAACTGGCACAGTAAGCTCATAAATGGACAGAAGGAGCTGTCGCAGGCAAGTGAATTTCACTTCGGCGGCAGTTTTCTTTTTTCTCCTCTAATGTAATTTTAAGAAAACTGTGTTAGCATACTAAAAGAAAAGCATTCATTTACCCAATTTCACCCACAGGAAGGTGTTTTTATGAAAAAAAGAAATTTGATTTTAAGTGCTCTGGTGCTGGCAGGCAGCTTGTTCATCAATCAGCCGGCGGCGGATTGTATGGCGCTTTCTTTGGAGGATGCCGTGACCATGGCATTGAAAAACAATCCGGATGTACTGATTACCAGGCTGGGAGAGGATACAGCCAAAGCGGGGCTGCGTCAGGCGAGAGGCAGCAACAGCCTGACCTGGAAGGCAAGCAGCTCACTGGGGCGTTCCGATTCGGGGAGTACAGGCTGGGCCAATAGCAACAGCAATAAGATTTCAGCTTCTCTGCCCCTTTATTCCGGCGGCATCAATCAGAACAATATCAAAAGCCAGGAGCTGGCAGTGGATGTTGCCAGGCTGAAAACCCAGCGCAAATGGGAAACCACTCAGCTGGCAGTTATCCAGGCCTACTACAATGTGCTGGAAGCGCAAAAGAAAATGGCGGTCTATCAGGATACTGTCGATAAATATCAGCAGCATTTGCTGAATGTGGAGCAGCTCTATGGAGCAGGCAGCAAGGCCAGGATTGATGTGCTCCGCTCCCAGGTAGAGCTGTCCAATGCCCGCCAGGAGCTGATCAAGGGCAAAAACAGCTATGACAACAAGCTGAGTACCCTGAGAAACCTCATGTATATAGAGGCACAGACGCCTCTGGAACTGACGGATGATTTTCAGTATATGCCCTTTGAGGGAAGCGTCCATGACTGTCTGGATTTTGCCCTGCAGAACCGCAGGGAGCTGCTGATTGACAGCTATCAGGTACAGCAGAAGGAGCTGGCAGTGAAAAGTGCCAAGGCAGGCTATCTGCCTACGGTGGATTTATCCCTGGGAGCAGGCTGGAGCAAGCAGATGCTGCCGGATGGAGATAACCACGAATACAGCGCAGCCATCGGCATCAGCTGGAATATTTTCGACAGCGGCGTGACAGCCGGCAAGATAGACGCAGCCGCGGCAGAGCTTTTGACGGCCCAGGCAACTCTTGCCAAGGACAAAAATGATATTGACCTGGCGGTGCGGACGGACTACAACAGCATGCGGGAGGCGGAGGAGCGCTTCAATTCAACTCAGGACGCTGTGCGCCAGGCACAGGAGGATTTTTTCATTGCCCAGGAAAAATACAGGGCCGGTGAGGGAATCATGCTGGATATCATTGATGCTCAGGAGGCACTGTCTACTGCACGCCAGAATTATATCAGCGCCCAATATGATTATGCCAGATACAGGGCTGCTGTGGAAAGCGACATGGGCAGCACCGCAGCGGCGCTTGACGGAGAAGAAAAGGGCTGACAGCAGCAGGAGGAAAGCAGCGCACTGTGCTGCTGTGATACAGGAGGCTTGTTATGAATACAAAGGGTAAAATCAAATGGCTGGCAGCAGCGGCAGCAGTGGCTGCAGCCGCTGTGGGGGGTGGCTGTGGTACAGCAGTCAGCAGGCGGCACAACAGCAGAATACAGGCGTTGAGCTGGTGGAGGTGTCCAGGCAGAGCCTGAAAACCACCGTTTCGGCTACCGGTACGGTCAGACCGGTGGATTCCGTTGAGGTCAGCTCCAAGATTACAGCCAGGATAAAGTCCGTGCTGGTCAAGGAAAATGATGTGGTGAAGGCAGGGCAGACCGTAGCCATTTTGGACGGCAAGGATTACGAGGCAACCATGGACCAGGCATCCTATAAGGTGAACAATACCCGTTCCAAATACAGCCGGGCGGAATACCTCTACAATATCGGCGCCAAGTCCAAGGAGGAGCTGGAGGATGCTGAGTATGATTATGATACGGCAGAAAGCTCCCTGTCCAAAACCCAGTCCGATCTGGCAGAAACCGTCATTACCGCCCCGATGGACGGCATTGTGGTGGGAGAGCCAAAGACGGCAGGCACGATGGCTGTACAGGGCAACAGCAATCCGACGGTCATCATGACGATTGCGGATTTGTCCAAAAAGCAGATTATTGCCAAGGTGGATGAAACGGATATTGGCAGCGTCAAGGTGGGGCAGCAGGCGACCTTTACCGTGGATTCCTATACCGGCAGGACCTTTACCGCAACAGTATCCAGGATTTCCCAGACAGATGTCACCAACAGCTGGAATATCAATTCCAGCAGCACCAGCAGCTCCAGCAGCACTGCCAGCGTTATTTACTATTATGTGGTGCTGGATGTGGATGACCCGGACAATCAGCTGCTGCCTGCCATGACTGCCAGGGTGGAGATTGTCACTGATGAAAGGGATAATGTCCTGACAGTGCCGATTTCTGCGCTGAAAACGGATTCCACCGGCTCCTATGTCCTGGTGCAGGCGAACGGCAAGCAGGAAAAGCAGTATGTGACAACAGGCATTTATGGTGATGAATATGTGGAAATCCTTGACGGACTGGAGGAAGGACAGCAGATTGCCATTACCTACAAGACAAAAACCAGCACAGCAGGCTCCGCTTCCAGCGGCAGGGGCGGGCCGCCAATGTAAAGGAGGGATAGCTGTTATGCAG
>JAQUZO010000067.1 GCA_028691285.1 Anaerovibrio sp.
TCCGCCGGTCAATATGGTCGGCAGGACTACCCTCAAGCAGCTTGCTTATGTGATACGGGAGGCTCAGGCAGTGGTCGGCGGTGATACCGGACCGGTGCACCTTGGGGCAGGAGTGGGAACTCCGGCAGTTATGCTGATGGGGCCTACAGATGCCAACCGAAACGGTCCATACGGCCAGCTGGAAAATGCCATTGAGGTGCCAAGAGCCTGCAAATACTGCTGGAAGAGAGCCTGCCCCAGGGAGCTGGACTGCCTGGAGCAGATTACGATGGAAATGGTTTGTGAAAAATTGAAGCCCTATCTTTAAAGCGGACAGGGTGTGGATATGACAGCTCGGCTGTGAGTATGGAGGCGTTGTTGTTGCCGGATATTGATTCTTTGACCATCAGGCGCATATTGATTATCGACCTGGCCTTTATTGGCGATGTAATTTTAGCGGGGCCTCTTACCCGCGCTGTAAAGGAGAAATGGCCTCAGGCGGAGCTGTGTATGCTGACGGTGCCTCTGACCAGTTCGGTGGCGGGGATGCTGCCGGCTGTGGACAGAGTGCTTGTCTACGATAAAAAAGGCAGGCATCGGGGGCTTGGGGGCATGTGGCAGATGGCAGGGGAGCTGCGCAGGGAGCATTTTGATGCGGCAATCTGCATGAACTTTGCCCTGCGGGGAGCTGCCGTGGCAAAACTGGCAGGGATTCCCTACAGGCTGGGCTACGATGCACAGCATGCCGGGCTGTTCCTGACCTGGGCAGCCAGCCATGTGCGTGACGGCATCAAGCACGAAACGGAAAATCATCTGGAGGTGCTGAAGCCCTGGGGCTTCAGCACGAAGGACTACGGCCTGTCACTGCAGCCCGGCAGAGAGGCGGAGTCCTCCTTTGCCCGGAAGCAGTCTGAGCTGGGGCTGGCAGCGGCCAAAGAGTATTTTGTGCTCTGTCCCCTTGGCAGCTATCCGAAAAAAAATATGCCTGTGCCTTTGGCGGTGCAGCTTATCAGGGAGCTGGAGGCGCAGAAGCCGGTCTATCTCATCGGAGGAGCCGGTGAAAAGGATGCTCTTTCGGCACTGGCAAAGGCCGGGCATATCGGAGATAGCAGGGTTTTGGCCGGGACGCTGAACTTGCCGGAGCTGGCGGTATTTTTAGGCAGGGCAGCGGCAATGGTATCGGTGGATACAGGGCCGATGCATATTGCTCAGGCGATGCAGTGTCCGACAGCAGCCTTGTTTGGCCCTACGGATCCTGCTGTTTGGGGCCCCAGGAATGAAAACAGCAGGGTAGTCTATCTGGCGGAAGCATGTTCTCCCTGCTGGGGCAAGACAGAATGCCGGGGCAGCCGCTGTATGGAAAAAATCAAGGCGGCTCAGGTTTTAGAGGCGTTGAGGCAGGTGAAGGCAATAAGATGAGCAGGACAAAGGATTATAAAAATATTTTAGTTATCAATCTCATGCATATTGGCGATCTGATGCTGGTGACGCCGGTGCTGAGAACCTTGAGAACCAATTATCCTCAGGCCAGGATTTCTCTTTTGGCAGATAAAAAGCTGGCGGATTTGGTTCAGTACAACAGGCATATAGACGAATGCCTGCTGCTGGACAAGAAGGGCAGGGACGACAGCCTGCCGGCCCTGATTAAATATATTTGGGGCATCCGGAAGAAAAAATTCGATCTGGTGATCAATCTCCATCGCAACGAGCGGGCTTCTGCCATTGCTGCTTTCAGCGGTGCCAAGCGGATTGTTGGCTATGCCAAGCCCGGCTTTTCCCTGTTTTTTCATCAGGTGATGCCCAACCTAAAGGCTGTCAAGCACCAGATACATTCTCATTTTGATGTTCTGGAGCAGGCGGTGGGAATTGACAGGCTGGATGACGGCGGTCTTGAGATGTGGCTGCCGGAGGCTGCGGCCGTCAGCGGGGAGCGGATTTGGCGGGAGAGCTTTGCTCCGGATAAGAAGGTAGTAGCATTCAATATTGGCGCGAGCTGGCAGACCAAGCGGTGGCTGGATGATTATTTTGCCAGGTGTGCCGATGAGCTTTTGGCTAAGGGCTATGGAGTGGCATTTTTTGGCGGGCCGATGGATACAGAGCTGGTAGAGGCATGTATTGCCAAGATGGAGCAGAAGGACAGTCAGGATATCAGGGTCTTTACCGGGAAGGTCTCCCTGGGAGAGCTGGGAGCGCTGCTGAAAAAATGTGCTCTGTTCCTGACGACAGATTCTGGCCCCATGCATGTGGGAGTGGCTCAGAATGTACCGGTGGTGACCATGTTCGGTGCTTCACCGGTGCCTGGCTTTTATCCGTATGATGCCAGGGATGTGCTGATAAAGACGCCTGAGCCGTGCCATCCCTGCGGTATCCATGAATGTCCCAGACAGGGCACTGACAACATGGCCTGCATGAAAAAAATCACGGTGGATATTGTGATGAAATATGTGTGGGAGCTGTTGGAGGCATACGGGGATATGGCCGGCAATATGCCGCGGGAATACGGAAAATATGAATGCCGGGTCATTGATATGGCAAAAATGCAGTCGGGGGTTCAGAAATACTGACTGGCGGCAAGCAGAATATTTTGGCGCGTACATTGTAGCATTTAGGAAGGGAAGTATACTATGACCGTTGATAAAGAGAAAATGCTGAATTTCGTTTTAAACGATATTTCCAGAGTGCGGATCCTGGTGGTTGGCGATGTTATGCTGGACAAGTATTATTACGGCGAAGTCAGCCGTATTTCTCCGGAGGCGCCGGTGCCGATTAACCATGTCACTGTCATTAACGACACGATGGGCGGCTCTGCCAATGTAGCGCACAATCTGGCTCTCCTGGGCTGCAAAACCTCGATTGCAGGCTTTGTGGGCAATGATTATCACTGCCAGACCCTGCTGGACAAATTTACTTCCCGGGGCATTGACTACAAGGGCATCATCCACCGGGATGCGCCGACCACCACCAAGCTGAGGATCATCGGCGGCCATCAGCAGATGCTGCGTCTGGACTTTGAGGATACAGAGCCGGTGGGGGAGCAGTACGCCCAGCGCCTGGTGAATTTTGTGGAGCAGAGCCTGCAGATGGGGCTGGATGCGGTCATTCTTTCGGATTATGGCAAGGGCGCCTGCACTCATGAGGTCTGTACGAGCATCGTTGAGGCCTGCCAGGAAATGTCGGTGCCGGTTTTTGTAGACCCCAAGGGGACAGAATGGGAAAAGTATGCAGGTGCGGATTATATCACCCCAAACTTCAAGGAGCTGAATGCAGTACAGGCCAAGCCTATACGCAACCGGGATGAATATATTGAACCGGCAGCTCAATATGTCATGGACAAATATGACCTGAAGCATGTTCTGGCAACCCGTTCCGAGTGCGGGATGTCTCTGGTGCAGCCGTCTGCCGGCATTGTGCATATACCGACCAAGGCACAGGAGGTATTCGATGTATCCGGAGCCGGCGATACTGTGATTGCAGTTTTCGCTTTGGGAATTGCCGGAGGACTGCAGCCGGTGGAGGCTGCATATCTGGCCAATCTGGCTGCCAGCGTGGTAGTAGCAAAGCTGGGGACCTATGCAGTCAGCAATGCGGAGCTGCAGCGGGTTCTGCTTGGCACCAGCAAGGCGTAGTCCTCATCAGCCGGAGAATTCATCTATCAGAGAAAGGATCGTTTTTGTATGATTATTGTTACTGGTGGCGCCGGTTTTATCGGCAGTAATATCGTTAAGGAACTGAATCGCCAGGGGCGTACAGATATTTTAATCGTGGATGATTTGAATAACAGGAAAAAGGAAAGCCAGAGCTACCGCAACCTGCGGGGACTGGAATTCTTGGATTATATGTACAAGGACGATTTTCTTGAGGCAATTTTGCAGGATACATGGGATGGCAGTGAGATAGATGTGGTTTTCCATGAGGGAGCCTGCTCCGATACCATGGAGTATGATGTCAATTATATGATGCAGGCCAATTACGAGTATTCAAAGGCAGTGCTGCATTTCTGCATGAATCACCGGATTCCTTTCCTGTATGCTTCTTCTGCTTCTACCTACGGCAGCGGCAGCAACGGTTTTCGGGAGGGTGACGAATGTGAGGATGCCCTGAATCCGTACGCTTATTCCAAGCTGCTTTTTGACCGCTATGTGCGTCAGCAGCTTCCTTATGCTCAGAGCCAGATTGTGGGTCTGAAATATTTCAATGTCTATGGTCCTCAGGAGCATCACAAGGGCAATATGGCATCTATTTTTTATCAGCTTTATCATCAGGTTAAGGCTGAGGGCGTATGCCGTCTGTTCCGGGGTTATGGAGAATATGGAGACGGAGAGCATAGCCGTGATTTCATTTATGTCAAGGATGTAGTCAAGGTAAATCTCTGGTTCTGGCAGCAGGAGGGTGCAAGCGGCATCTATAACTGCGGCACAGGCCAGGCTCATTCCTACAATGAAGTGGCACAGGCTGTGATTGACGCTCTGGGGACCGGACATATTGAGTATCGTGATTTCCCTGAGGTTCTGAAGGGCAAATATCAGTGCTTTACGGAAGCGGATAAGACGAAGCTCCTGGCGGCCGGATACGATCAGGGCTTTTATGAGATGCGCAAGGCCGTAAAGGAATATTGTGACTTCCTTGATGCAGGCGGTTATTTTAAATATGGCAAATAAGAACAGGGCAATTTTCTTTGACAGGGACGGCACTTTGAATGTGGAGGTGGATTACCTGTACAGACCGGAGGATTTCCGGTGGATGCCGGAGGCCGTGGAGGCTCTTCGCTATTGCCATGAACAGGGGTATCTGGCAGTTGTCATCACCAATCAGAGCGGTGTGGCAAGGGGCTTTTATCATGAGGAAGATGTAGTCAGACTGCATCGCTGGATGAACCGGCAGCTGGCAGAGATGGGGGAACAGCCTATAGATGGCTTTTATTATTGCCCCCATCATCCTCAGGGGACGGTGCCGCAGTATACCACAGTATGCAGCTGCCGCAAGCCCCAACCGGGCATGATTGTGCAGGCCTGCCGGGAGCTGCAGATTGACCCTGCCCAGTCATGGATGATTGGCGACAGCCTGCGGGATGTGGAAAGCGGCGAAGCGGCTGGAGTCAGAGGGGTGCGGTACACAGGCGGCAGCCTGTTGGAGTGCCTTAAAGAAAATTTGGGTAAGAGATGAGTTGTGGAGAGGTGTTTGCCTGTGCGAATCGGCATTTTTGAAAATATTATGACCCCGGGGGGGCATGAGGTGGAATTTGACCGTATTTTGGTTGAGGAACTGCAGAAAAGGGGCCATGAGGTGAGCTTTTATGTACCTCAGGATTTTCAGTTCAGCTTTGATTATAAGGTGCCGACAGTCAGGCTGGGAGGCGATACTGTCTCCTATACCAAGGTCAGCGGTCTGACGAAGCTGCTGTATTCGGTCAAGCGGGAATATAACCGTCAGAAATGGTATGCGCAGCTTTACGAGGCTGCGTACCGGAGGGACATTGATGCCCTGATTGTGCCAACCTCCACTTACCGTTACCTGCGGGCTTTGAACAAAAATATCCTGCGCCGCAGCAGCGTGCCGATTATTTTTGTGCTGCATGGCATCAACCCCAAGGAGGCACCAAAGTTTTTGAAGGAAGCCAAGAAGCTGCTGCCCTTCAAGAATATCCGCATGGTAGTGCTGACCTTTGTCAATCATATCTTTGGGCACCAGCTGCCCAATGTTTATCCGATTTATCCGCCTGCCTATGTTGCCAGGGATATAGAATTCACTCCGGCAGTGGCTGAGAAGGATGTGCTGACGGTGGGCTTTTTTGGGCAGTATCGTCGGGAGAAGCGGCTGCGGGACTTTCTGGAGGTCTATGTCAAGGGGCATTATACCCGCCGGGTGCGCCTGCTGGTGCAGGGGGCGACCATGCATCCGGAGGACAGTGAGGACTTTGAACAAATCATCTCAGAATACAGGGATTGCCAGGATATAGAATTTCTGCATAAAGGGCTGATTGGAGCTGAGTGGCAGCAGGCCATTGCGGATATAGATGTACTGCTGATGCCGTATTCGGCGCCGCGTTATCTGTATCATTGGGGCGGTATGCTGTTTACGGCAATTGGGTTCCACAAGCCTGTGATTGCCAGCGATGATATCAACCCGGAGGTTTTTGCCAAGTTCAATATCGGCATGACCTTCAAGAGCGGCGATATGGCAGATCTGCAGCAGGTGATGGAGAAATTCATCAACGGCTATGCTGAGAATTTTGGCGGCTATGCTGAGGGACTGAGAGAAGCGGCGGAAAAATTTTCGCCGGAATCCTTTGCCCACAGAGTGGAGGCGATTCTTACGGGAGAATACCATACAGGCAAAGGGAAATAGGATATGCCTATCATGGCTTTATGATAAGCATAAATGTATATTGCAGTAATAAGGAGCGTATAGCAGGATATGGGCGTAAATCTTTCCGTGCTGATTTTGGCAAAAAATGAAGAAAAAAATCTGGAGGCATGCATCAAAAGTGCTTTATTTGCTGATGAGGTCCTGGTCATTGATGATATGAGCACTGACCGCACCAGGGAAATTGCCGAAGCCCTGGGAGCCAGGGTACTGCAGCGGGCGCTTAACGGCAACTGGGGCGAGCAGCAGACCTTTGCCATGCGGAATGCCAAATGTGATTGGATTTACTGCCTGGATGCGGATGAGCGCATTTCCCATCGACTGGCAGAGGAAATAGAGAGGGTAGTGACAGAGGATGACAGGCGTTATGCCTATCAGACAGCCCGCCTGAATTATTTTTGGGAGCAGCCGCTGAAGCATGGTGGCTGGTTTCCTGACCATGGCATCCGGCTGCTGCCCCGCAGGGGCGTATATGTGACAGGCTTTGTGCACCCTCAGTTTCACTATGACTATGAGCTGAAGAATCTGCCTGATGATGCCTATGTTATCCACTATCCGTATCGTGACTGGGAGCATTATTTCAACAAGCTGAATTTTTATACCACTCTGGTAGCAAAAAAAAATCGGGAAAAAGGCAAAAGAGCTTCCTTTGGAGATATTATCACCCATCCGATATGGGCATCCTTTCGCATGTATTTTGTGAAGGGCGGCTGGCGTGACGGGCGCATTGGCTTTATTCTGGCAGCTTTTCATTTTTTTTATACCATGGCAAAATATGTGAAGCTGTACTATCTGGATAAAAGCAATGACCATGTAGGGGATGAGGATTGATGGGTACGATTAAGGATATAGGCAAAAAAATATACGATTTGAAAAATCCAAGGGAGCAGCGCCGCTACCTGGTTTTTCTATGCCGGGCATTGCTGCATAGGCGGGAGCTGAAGGAGCTGATTTGTTTCTTTCAGCAGGATAAGCTGAGAAATGAGATATTCAGCCGCCAGGCATTTCCTATTGAACAGGTTACACGGGCGTTCTTTTATAATGATTCGACTTTTGCCGAGCGCGTAAAGCTGGTGCGTGAACATTATGAGATATTGCAGTCCAGGCTGCAGCCAGAGGCGTTTGTCGATTTGGGTGATGTGGAGTATAGAGGCTTTGAGCTTTACACGCATGATTTTGAAGGCAGACAGCTCAGGGTTTTTTCCAAGTTTGGCGTGGGCCAGCGCAAGGAAGGGCTGCTTTCCATCATCATGGAGCTGGATGGAGAGGTTTTATATCAGATCATTTTTTGGCTGGCTAAGGACAAAAAGGGTGAGGAGGCTGTCTGGATTGGCGCCATGCAGGGGCCGAACATGGCAGATGCCAGGGAAATAGTTAAAAAAATGACAAAGTGGTGTCATGGCTACCGCACTAAAAATCTGATTCTCTATATGCTGCAGGCGGTTGCCCGTACCATGGGCATCAGGAAAATTTATGCGGTATCCAATTATGGCTATTATGCCAATAACCATGTCCGTTCAGACCGCAAGCTGAAAACCAATTTCGGTGATTTTTGGCTGGAGACCGGTGGGAAGAAAACAGAGGATGAAAGGTGGTTCGAGCTGCCTCTAACAGAAAGCCGCAAGACGATGGAGGAGGTTCCTACCAGAAAAAGGGCGGTCTATCGCCGGCGTTTTGCTTTTTTGGATGAGGTTGACGGGGAGATAGAAAGTGCAGTGAAGGCTATATTGAAATAAAAGCAAAAATTTCTTAAATGGGGTTGGACGAAATGGAAACAATGAACCCAAAGCAGTATAAAAACATATTGGTAAACGCTTTGGTAAACCTGGGGGATGTGGTGCTGACCACCAGCGCGGTGGCGCTGCTGAGAAAAATATATCCCCAGGCCAGGATTACCATGCTGGTGCGCCCTGTGGTGCGGGAAGCTGTGGAAAATAATCCGGTGATTGATGAGGTTTTGGTTTTCGACTATAAAGCTAAAGAAAATTCCTGGAGCAAAATGTGGTCAATGCTGCAGGAGATTAAAAGCAGGCATTTTGATTTGTCTATTTCCTTTGATAGAAAATCAAGACCTGCTATTTTGTGTTTCTTGGCGGGTATTCCAACACGAGTGGGAGCAGATAGGGTTTTTGATGATAAACCCAGCAAAGTGACATGTCTATATACCCATACGGTACACATCGCGCATGATCTGGAGAATACCCTGCAGGCTGAAACCTATCAGGAAATAGTCAGGGGGTTCAGCGGTTCTGATGCTCATGCAGTACCTGTGATGGCAAGGGTTCCTGCTGCCAGCCAGATAAAGGCTGTTCAGCTTTTGGACAGGCTGCCGGCGGACAAAAGAAAAATCGCTTTGTGCGTAAGAGGTACTTTTTCGCTCAAAACCTGGCCCAAGGAATATTTCGCAGCTGTAGTCACAGAGCTGCAAAGGAAATTCGATGGAGCTTTTTTTGTAGTAGGAGCGCCGGGAGACAAGCCTTATGCGGATGAGGTGATTGCTGCCTGTGAAGCTGCTGTTAAAGCTAATGCAGAATTATCTGGGATAAAGGAGAAACTGCCAATTTTGAATTTTTGCGGTGAAACCAGCCTGCTGGATTTGGCAGCTTTGTTTCAACAGACAGATTTATTTGTGACTGTGGATACAGGAGCGACTCATATTGCAGCTACTACGGGCGTAAAAATGGTAACCGTTTACGGCTGTACAAGCCCTAAACGCTGGCATCCCTA
>JAQUZO010000068.1 GCA_028691285.1 Anaerovibrio sp.
AATTTGCTGTGTTAAATATGCAATAAATTGCATATCAATTATAATTTATTTTGTATTCATTGGAGGTATATTGTTTTGGCTAATTATGTTGAAGAAATCATTGCAAAGGTTCAGGCTGAGAATCCTGGCGAAACTGAATTCCATAACACTGTAAAAGAAGTGCTGACCTCTATTGCACCTGTATTGGACAGAAATCCTAAATATCAGAAGCAGGCCATTCTTGAGCGTATCGTTGAACCTGAGCGTACCGTTATGTTCCGCGTGCCTTGGACTGATGATGCGGGTAAGGTCCATGTAAATAAGGGCTATCGCGTACAGTTCAACAGTGCCATTGGCCCTTACAAAGGCGGACTGCGCCTCCACCCATCTGTAAATCTCAGCATCATCAAGTTCCTCGGCTTCGAGCAGATTTTCAAGAATGCTCTCACTACCCTGCCAATCGGCGGCGGCAAGGGCGGTTCCAATTTCGATCCAAAGGGCAAGTCAGATGCCGAAATCATGCGTTTCTGCCAGAGCTTCATGACGGAGCTTTGCCGTCATATCGGCCTCAACACTGACGTTCCGGCAGGTGATATCGGTGTCGGCGGCCGTGAAATCGGTTATCTCTACGGTCAGTACAAGCGCATCCGCAATGCTTATGATGCCGGCGTACTGACAGGCAAGGGTCTTAACTACGGCGGCAGCCTTGCCCGTACCGAGGCAACCGGCTATGGTCTGCTCTACTTCACCAAGCTGATGCTGGCTGATGCAGGCATTGACTACAAAAACCAGACTGTTGTAATCTCCGGCTCCGGCAATGTTGCTACCTATGCCATCCAGAAGGCTCAGGAATTCGGCGCAAAGGTCGTTGCCTGCTCCGATTCCAACGGTTATATCTATGATAAGGACGGCATTGACCTGTCCATCGTCAAGGACATCAAGGAAGTTCGCCGCGGCCGCATCAAGGAATATGTCGATGCCAAGCCATCCGCTGAGTATCATGAGGGATGCAGAGGAATCTGGAGTATCCCTTGTGACATCGCTCTGCCGTGTGCCACTCAGCAGGAGCTTGACCTTGAGGCTGCAAAGACTTTGGTTGCCAACGGCGTAAAGGCAGTAGGCGAAGGTGCCAACATGCCTTGTACTTTGGAGGCTATTGAGTATATCCAGAACAGCAAGGTTCTCTTTGCACCGGCCAAGGCTGCCAACGCAGGCGGCGTAGCTGTATCCGCTCTGGAGATGGCCCAGAATTCCATGCGCTACAGCTGGACCTTTGAAGAGGTTGACACCAAGCTTCAGACTATTATGGCTGACATCTATGAAAACTCCAAGCGCTGTGCCAAGGAGTACGGCCATGAGGGCAATCTGCTGGTAGGCTGCAACATTGCAGGCTTCCTGAAGGTTGCTGACGCTATGCTCGCTCAGGGTATCTGCTGATATTCCCAAACCACCTAAGGAGCCGCTGCCGCTCAGCGGCTTCTTTTTTTATAAAAAGTAAAAAAATCTTGATTTTTTCCTCTCACTGGCGTATAATAAGTAGTTGTCGGGATGTAGCACAGTTTGGTAGCGCGCATCGTTCGGGACGATGAGGCCGCAGGTTCAAATCCTGTCATCCCGACCAGCTTGCAAAAGCAGGGCCAGTGTTCTGTCTGACCCTTCCGAGTACCCCTCTCTATTGGTTTTTTGCCGATGGAGAGGGGTATTTTTTCGCATAAAAATCCCGGTGCCTCTGCCGCTCCTCATCAGAAGAAGCCGCATACCGCACCGGGGCAGATATTTTCATTTAACAATCGGATGCTCTATCAGTTCACGCCCAATTTCCTCAAAAACTTTGCTCTTTGCCTTCATTCGCCTGATGATGTCCCGGCTTTCCTTCTCCGAAGCACCAAACAGATGCAGAGCAAGCCTGATGAGCTTTTCCCGGGTGGCAGCCTGGCTGGTTTCCCGGCGGAAGAACATCTCTGACAGGCAGGCGTGCATAGCCCCCTTGATCATCAGGGTATTCTGGTAATACTCCTCTTCCGTCAGCTCATATTCTGTATCATCAAACAAGCATTTTGCCATAGCAAGATATTGGGCAATCATACCCTCAAAAATAGTGGCAGAAGCATAGGCATTGCGATAGGTTTCTCTGACAATCTGATAATCAGCCAAAACCTTCAGTTCCACCTGGCAGACAGCCGCATAACGAAACAGCGGAGATTCCCCGGCACAGCGTCCATCAATCTTTTCAATGCACCCATGCACCAATTCAAGCAGAATCGCTCGGAAAATATCCTCTTTGTTTTTAAAGAAGTAATAGATACTGCCCGTCAGCACACCTGAATGCTCCACAATCTTCCTGATGGTCGTCTTGCTGTAGCCCTCCTGAGCCAGCAGCTCCTTAGCGCTGTTGATGATGCGGCTGCGTATCAGGTAGGCATGATCATTGTTCATAGTCCCAGCCTTCATGACATTTGCATGGGCTGTCAGTATTTTTTTTGCCATAGTATTTTCCTTCTCGCCTCAAAAACATGATGTACATTGAACCGATTCAATTCTATATCATTTACCGGCATTGTGTCAATCCAAATAAAAGCTGCTGTAAGACAGTTCTCCTACAGCAGCCAAAGCATAAGCAAATTCAATGAAAATTATTTTTTCAGACGCTCCAATGCCCAATGAGCGATATCATGGCGGTAATGAGCACCCCGGAAGGAAATCTTTGCAACGCCTGCATAGGCCCTGTCAACAGCCTCCTGAATGCCGTCAGCCTTGGAAACCACGCCAAGGACGCGCCCGCCATTGGTATAGATCCTGCCCTCGCTGCTGGAGGTACCGGCATGGAACACCATGCTGCCATCTTCCTCCGCCGCAGTCAGGCCAGTGATTTCGTCGCCCTTGTCATAGGCCTTTGGATAACCGCCGGCTGCCATAACAATGCATACTGCCGCTCCGCTGCTCCATTTTACCTCAGTTTCAGCCAGGCTGCCGTCAATGCATGCCAGCATGACATCAACCAAATCACTTTCCAGCAGCGGCAAAACCACCTGCGTCTCCGGATCTCCGAAGCGGGCATTGAATTCAACCACCTTGGGCCCTTTATCTGTTACCATCAGGCCGGCGTACAGACATCCCTTATAGAGACGGCCCTCCTGCTCCATGGCCTTGATGACCGGATCCAGGACTTCCTTCTGCACCTGTGCCAGAAGCTCAGGCGTACCAACAGGAGCCGGGGCATACGCTCCCATACCGCCGGTATTCGGACCCTGGTCATCGTCAAATACGCGCTTGTGGTCCTGAGAAGGCACCATTGGAAGGATGGTCCTGCCATCTGTAAAGCACAGCACGGAAACCTCCTCACCAGCCATAAACTCCTCTACAACCACACGGCTGCCGGCATTGCCAAAAGCATTGGCTCCCATGATCTCATCAATCGCAGCCAATGCCTCCTCAAGAGTCATGGCCACGATAACGCCCTTGCCTGCAGCCAGGCCATCCGCCTTGATGACAATCGGAGCTCCCTCTGCCCGGATGTACTCCTTGGCAGCCTCCGCCTCGGTGAACACCTCATATTTGGCAGTAGGAATATGATATTTTTTCATGAGATTCTTGGAAAAGGACTTGGAGCCTTCAATCTCAGCGGCTGCCTGTACCGGTCCAAATGCCTTGATGCCTGCTTTGGTGAAAGCATCCACAGCACCATTGGTCAGAGGCACTTCCGGTCCAACCACAACCAGCCCTACCTGTTTGTCCTGAGCCAGCTTCACCAATGCATCATTGTCCGTGATAGACACGCCCTCAATGCACTCTGCCAGCTGCGCCATGCCAGGGTTGCCCGGAACGGCATAGAGCCTGTCTGCCTTGGAGCTCTGTGCCAGCTTCCATATCAGAGTATGCTCGCGGGCACCGCTGCCGATTACTAAAATATTCATTATTTGTTCACCTGCTCCATCAAATACTTCTGAATGCAGGCATCATATTCAGCAGTGTGCTGGAAGGCTTCCTGTGCCAGCTGCATGCGCAGCATCCCGCCGACGCAGCCATCCTTGGCAACACAGTCTGCCACCTCAGCATAACGGTCAGGATTGGTTACGACAGCAACATACTTGAAGTTCTTGGCTGCCGCACGAATCATGGCCGGCCCGCCAATATCAATATTTTCAATAGCCTCTGCCAAAGTGACATCAGGCTTGGCGATAGTCTCCTTAAACGGATACAGATTTACTACGACCATATCAATAGCGGTAATCTTGTGCTCCTTCATAGCCTTGACATGAGCAGGATTATCACGGACAGCCAGGATTCCTCCGTGGATATACGGGTTCAGGGTCTTTACACGGCCATCCATGATTTCAGGAAAGCCGGTAACATCACTGACATAGGTAACAGGGATTCCCGCTTCCTTCAGAGCCTTCATGGTACCGCCTGTAGAAACAATTTCCACTCCGGCAGCATGGAGCTTTTTTGCCAGCTCTACTACACCAGTCTTGTCGGATACGCTGATTAATGCACGCTTGATTTTCATAGTAGTATATCTCCTTTTAATCCCACTCCTGCCGGCTGTAATATCAGCCAGGCAGCAAAACACATATTATTCTTTTATACGCACATGGCGATCATCCAGAAGCTCCAGACGGCCATCTACAAAAAGCTCGATTGCCTTCGGGTACAAAATATGCTCCTTGGCAAGCACGCGGGCTGCCAGGGTGTCCTCGGTATCTCCGTCCAGCACAGGCACGGTGTCCTGCAGGATAATCGGCCCGTGATCCATGCCCTCGTCCACAAAATGGATAGTGCAGCCGGATACCCTGGTCCCATAGGCCAGCACATCACGGTGCGCATGGGCGCCGCCAAAGGCCGGCAGCAGGGATGGATGGATATTCAAGATCCGATGCCTGTAGGACTCCACAAAATACGGGCTTAAAATCCGCATAAAGCCTGCCAGCACCACCAGAGTCACCCCGGCAGCCTTCAGCTCGGACACTAGTCTTTCTTCAAAAGCCTGCTGATCGACACATTCTCTGCGGTTGACGCAGACGCTCCTGATACCTGCCTCAGCAGCTGCCTGCAGGGCCCTGGCCTCCGGCTTGTCGGTAATGACGATACCGATTTCTGCCTTGATCTGGCCGGAGCTGATTGCCGCCATGATAGACTGCATATTTGAACCGCGCCCCGAACAGAGAATGCCCAAAATATGCTTACTCATCAAATACGCCGCCCTTAACAATTACTTCATGGCTGCCCTCTGTCACTCTGCCTATTTCATAGACAGCCTCACTGCGTGACTGCAAATCAGCCTTTATCCTCTCAGCCTCATCAGGAGCCGCAATGATGATCATGCCGATGCCCATATTGAAGGTACGGTACATCTCATGCCAATCCACATTGCCCCATTCCTTCAGCAGCTTGAATACAGGCAGCATCGGCCAGGCTGCGGCATCAATTTCTGCACCCATATTTTCCGGCAGGGCGCGGGGAATATTCTCATAATAACCGCCGCCGGTCACATGGACCATGCCGTGGATGTCAAACTTCTCGATCAGAGGCAGACAGGATTTTGGGTACAGACGGGTCGGAGTCAGAAGCTCCTCACCGATGGTCCTGCCGAGCTCATCAATGTATTCATCTCCCTTGAAGCCCTTGACATCAAAGACAATCTTGCGCACCAGGGAATAGCCGTTGGAATGTACACCGGAGGACGGCAGACCCAAAATGACATCGCCCTGCTGAACCTTCTCACTGGTAATGATTTTGGATTTTTCCACAGCACCTACGGCAAAACCGGCGATATCGTATTCACCCTCTGCGTAGAAGCCTGCCATTTCAGCGGTCTCACCGCCAATCAAGGCACAGCCGGACTCCCTGCAGGCATTGGCCACACCCTTTACGACATCAGCAACCTGCTCAGGCTCCAGCTTGCCCACAGCCAGATAATCCAGGAAGAACAGCGGCTCTGCACCCTGCACCAGAATATCGTTTACACACATCGCCACAGCATCCTGCCCGATGGTATCATGCTTATCCAGCATAAAAGCAAAACGCAGCTTGGTGCCTACGCCGTCAGTACCGGAAACCAGCACCGGTTCCTTATATTTGTTATTCAGGGCAAAAAGGCCGCCGAAGCCGCCCAAATCGCCCAGAACCTCTGGACGGTAGGTTGCCTTGACACTGTCCTTGATCATCTTTACAGACAGATTGCCCGCATCAATATCTACACCGGCATCCCGATAAGTGAGTTTCTTTTCCATGTAAATCCTCCTGTATAATTAAGACATCTTACGCTGTTCAAAAACATATTTATCATGCTCGGCCGGAGATGCAGTCTTCTGCTCAACCGGATAGCCGCCGTTGAAGCAGGCATAGCACATGTGATCAGGACCCAGCTTGCCCATGCAGTGCTTCAATCCATCCAGAGACAGGAAATGCAGGGAATCCGCCCCGATATATTCGCGGATTTCCTCTACGGTCTTAGTTGCCGCAATCAGCTCCTTGCGCACAGAGGTATCTATACCGTAATAGCAAGGGTAGCCAATCGGAGGAGAGCTGATGCACATGTGGACCTCTTTTGCTCCGGCATGGCGCAGCATGCGGACAATTTTGCCGCTGGTGGTTCCCCGGACGATTGAATCGTCCACCATGACCACAGATTTGCCCTTCACGGCAGAAGCAATGGCATTCAGCTTCAGCTTGACCGCAGTATCACGCTTTTTCTGGGTCGGCTGGATGAAGGTACGGCCAATATAGCGGTTCTTCATCAGTCCCTCAACATAAGGGATACCAGACTCAAAGGCATAGCCTGAGGCTGCCGTATTGCCTGAATCAGGCACAGAAATAACAATATCCGCCTGAAATCCGGACTCACGGGCCAGCACACGCCCCATTTCAAAACGGGCCTCATGTACGCTCAGTCCATCCAGCACCGAATCCGGACGGGCAAAATAAATATATTCAAATACGCACATCGAGAGCTTAGGCTTGGCAAAATTGTAGCTCTTGACACCGGTATCATCAATGACCACCATCTCACCCGGCTCGATATCGCGCACAAACTCCGCACCGACTACATCGAGTCCGCAGCTCTCGGAGGAAAGGATCCATGCATCATCGCCGATCCTGCCCAGGCACAAAGGCCGGAAGCCCTGCGGGTCACGGGCACCAATCAACTTGTTTTCCGTCATGATAGTCAGGCAGTACGCCCCCTGGATCTTGTTCAGGCTCTCCATGATTTTATCCTCTACAGAAGCCTTGCGTGAACGGGCAATCAGGTTGACAAACACCTCAGAATCGATCGTCGTCTGAAAAATTGTCCCTTCCTGCTCAAGCTGACGACGGATTTCCGTCGCATTGGTCAGATTGCCGTTGTGTGCCAGGCTGATTTTGCCGCCTGAATAATTGACCATAAGAGGCTGGGTATTCGCCAGCATGCTGGAGCCAGTAGTGGAATAACGCACATGGCCGATAGCGATATACTGGTTGTCCATGTGAGGAACCTGGTGGCGAAAGACCTCATTGACCAGGCCCATCCCGCGGCTTACATCCATCCAGGCACCATCCGTGATGGCGATGCCGGCACTTTCCTGCCCGCGGTGCTGCAAAGCATACAGCCCCAGATAGGTCATGCCGGAAACATCCATTTCACGGGAATACACGCCGTAAACGCCGCATTCCTCTTTCCATTTACTGCCTTCAACTTCTACACTATACATTGTTGCTTCTTTTCTCCTATACACAATACTACATCTCAGCCCAGCTGCTGTTCAACATGAGCAGCCTTCTTTTCAACTTCCTCCACCATTTTGCTGCGATATTCTGTCAGCTTTGCAGCCAGCTCCTTATCAGAGAGTGCAAAAATCTCTGCCGCAAAAATAGCCGCATTCTTGGCACCATTCACTGCCATCGTGGCTACAGGTATGCCAGATGGCATCTGCACCGTACTCAGCAGAGCATCCATGCCATTCAGCGAGGTAGCATTGATAGGTACGCCGATGACCGGCAGAGTCGTATAGCTGGCAATCACGCCCCCCAAATGAGCCGCTGCTCCTGCTGCGGAAATAAACGCGCCAACGCCGCGTTCCTGCGCTGTAGTCACCAAATCCTTTACCTTGCCCGGTGTACGGTGTGCAGATGCTACCACAACCTCCGCCTCAATCCCAAAGTTCTTCAAAAGTTCATAAGCGGGCTTCAGAATTGGCCAGTCAGAATCACTGCCCATGACAATGGATACCTTCATTGCATAATCACTTTCCCTTCATAGAAACTCAATAAATTCTTTATATCAGCTGCTAAAGCCGCCAAATACCGCGAAACACTCGGCATACGCCTATACCATTCTACCATAGCAACTATAAATTGCCTAGCGTTAAATAGGGAAACAAACGCTAAGCACACATCAACATAATAACAGAAACCATAAAAAGCTGTCAATTTTAACCGACTTCCCGGGAGCAGATATTTTACAGGTTTTCGCCGGAATTTCAGACAGCTTTTCCAACCAATAAAAAACTGCCAGTCCAGGTATTCAACAAAATACATTGAACTGACAGTCGATAAATCATATTTGTCTGCATATACGGCAGCAAACCGCCTATACTGATCTCAGCCTGCAAGCTGCGCTGCAGGGCGCAGCCCCAAAAGCTGCTGCAAAAAATACTCCGTAATATGCAGCTCCCGGTAATGCATTTCCGGTGCCTGCGGCAGACTGCCGAAAGCGGTATATGCCACCCTGTAGTCATCCACATCCAGCAGCTGATAGCTTCCCTTCGGATCCACAGCAGCAATCACCTGCCCCAAGGCTTTATCCACCAGCAGGATACGGTCAGCCCCCACGCCCCGGCGATAGCTTGCCAGCCTGGCCAGACCTGCCTGGTCTATCGTGATTCCGGCGGTGTCGATTACAATATATTCTACTCTGTGAAAGCTAAAGATATCAGCCTGCAGCATGGTGATTGCCTCCTTTATGATTACTGTTTCTGTGAACCTGTCCTGATGTTGGTTACATTATATCAGGCATATTTTGCGTATAATATATAAAAAATGCTGTTTATATTGCAAAAAATGCGTTATAATACAGGCAGCAAACACTTCGATTCTCTATGCCAGGAGGAAA
>JAQUZO010000005.1 GCA_028691285.1 Anaerovibrio sp.
TATCCCGCACAATACGGTTCATTTTCTTGAAGGTACCCTCAAGAGGCACCATGCGCAGGGCCATGACACTGTCCTGCAGCTCTCCGTTGATTTTGTGCAGCTGACGGGCTGCCTTTTGGAAATTTTCCAGATTCAGCCCTGATAAATCTGGATTCTGCACGACCATTGCCTCCGCAATCACCAGCTCGCCCACCAAATCCATCAGTCTGTCCAGCTTGTCCACACGCACACTGATCATCTGCGCGCCATCATGGTGCTGCACCTGGCTTCCTGCTGCCTCTACAGGCGGCGGAGGAGGAGGCAGAGGCTCCTGACGTTCCTGTGCAGGCAGCTCCGGCCTGATCGGGTCGGTATTTTCCAGCGCATTGATGGACACAATCTCCGGTGTTGGCCAATACTCACACTCCGCCGTGCTTTGCAGCTCCTTCAGCTCCAGCTTCTCCAAAAAGATGGTCTGTTCCAGTTCAGCCTTTATCTCGTCACAATTCAGCCTGGTGGTAAAAAATATCCGGAATCCCATCGCTTTGATGGTATCCACCGCCGAGTCATCCTCCAAAATCTTTTCCGGCAGATTGTGGATTTCAAGCACCTTTTCCTTGAGATTGTTCAACACCCCGAAGGCACGAACCTCCTCCATTTCGCAGCCCTCCTGGAAAAAAATGGTCGCTGCAAAAATATGTACATTTTCTCCGCCTGTCCCCTGCTCTGCTTCGGCAGCAGCAGCTTCCGGCTTTGCCATGCCTATATAATACTGCTTGGGCTTGGATTTGCCGGCACCGTTGGCGTTTCTGGCCTTTCTCAGGTCGATATCCGGGTCGTCACCATTGGCGAGCTTCATCTCCCGCAAAAAATTGCCTGTATATTCCCTCAGCTCCTGACTGCTTAAATCAGGCTGCCCGCCATTGTCCAGCTTGTCCATTTCAATGCGGATAAAATCCACGGCATTCAGAACGATATCCGTAATGGCAGTCGCATCAACCTTCTGTGGGTGCAGCTCACGGATATAGTAAAAAATATCCTCCACTGCATGGGCAAGGGTCGACACATCGTCAAACATCATCATGGCTGCTGAACCTTTTATTGTGTGCATGGCACGGAATATTTCATTCACATCCTCTGTACTGAAACCGCCATGCTCCTCACTGCCCAAGGAAATCTGCTCCAACTGCTCCAGGAACTGTCTGGTTTCGTATATGAACACTTCCACCATCGGTTCTGCCACACAATCATCCCCCATCTAAAAAGTACGCCTATTATCCCAATGCCGTTATATATATGAATATTGCTTTAATAATCTGCTGTTCTTTTTAAAATTCAACACATGAGATAAATTTCCTGCTTTTCAGGAAAATATTCAATGTACAATTTTCAGGCTGCTGCCATTACGGGTTTTAATCACCCTCAGCTGCTGGCTTATGGCTTCCATCAGCTCCTCACGATGGCTGATGACAGCTACCAGTTTGTTGCTGTCCGAAAGTCCCAGTAAAATTTCCATAGCCTTTTCAATAGATTTCTTATCAAGGGTACCGAACCCCTCATCAATAAACAGCGCATCCATGCAGATGCCCCCCAATTCTGAGGATACCTTGTCAGACAGTCCCAGGGCCAGGCTGAGGGAAGCCTTGAAGCTCTCACCCCCGGAAAGATTCCTGACAGAACGGCGATGCCCTGTGTAATTGTCCAGCACCTCCAAATCCAGATAAGTATGGCTCTTGTTGCCCAGGCTTTTTTCCTGGCGGTACAGCTCATATCTGCCATCGCTCATCGGGCCGAGACGCCTGTTGGCCGCCCTGATGATGCTGTCAAAGCCAGCCGCCTGAACATACTGCTCCAGGGTCAGCTTGCCATTGCCAGTCTGTCCGCTGACCAGATTGAACAATCTGGTCATGATGTGAGACTCATGAGACGCCTCGGCGAACTCCTTTTGCTGCTCAGCAATTTTTTTCCGGCAGGCGCTGTTGTTTTTTTTGCGGTAGCCAATCTGCCCCTGCCGTCTCTGCGCATCCTCCAGCAGTTTGGTATTTTCCCTGAGCTTCTGCTGCAGCAGCTCCTTGTATGCCCCTGCTTCCTGCGGCGTGGTACCGCTCTCCTTTACCAGCTGCTCCAAAAGCGCCAGCTGCCCCTCTTTATCCGCCAAAGCAGCTTTGGCTTTGGCCAGTTCCACAGCAAAGCTCTGCTTCCTCTGCTCCAGCTGCTCAGTTTCGCTGCCCCGGGCAGCCGCCAGCTCTCTGTCAATTTTCAGCAGCTCGTTTTTCTTATGCACCAATGCCCCGGCCTGGCTTTTTCTCGCCTCAATCACCTCTGCCAGCTGCTTTGCCTGCATCAACAGCAGCTCATAAAGCTCCTGCAGACCGCAGGAGGCCGGCAGCTTCGTCTCAGGAAGCTCCTCAGCCCGCAGGGCTGCTGCCCAGCTTCTGCTTTCCAGGCACTCCTTCATATTCCTGCCGATTGCCTGAGCCATGGTATCCAGCTCTGCTTTGCCTGCCGCCGCCTCAGCCGCCGCCCTCGCCTTTGCTTCGCTCCGCCTTTTTTCCTCCTGCCGAAGCATCCTGACCTCTGCCTCAGTTGCAGCTTTCTGCGGCAGAGCTGCCGGGCTGGGATGCTGCACAGCGCCGCATACAGGACATGGCTCCCCTGCCCGGAGTTTCTGCGCCAGAATCCCCGCCCGATTGCGCTCCAGCTGATTTTCCCCGGCAATTTTCCTTTGCATGGCCTGCTCATAAAGCGCCTGCGCCTCGACCAGCTTCCCCTGCAGCTCCTCCAGCCTTTTCCCGGCCTCGCCATAGCGGGGCATTTCCCTGCGGAACAGACCGGCAATCCTCTGCTGCAGCTCCTGCAGTTCCTTCAGCTCCTGCTGGCAAAGCAGCAGCTGTTCAGGCACTTCCCGAAGCTCTTCCCTGCTGCTGCCCAGCCTGGAAATTTTTGCCGACAGCTCCGCAGTCTCCCGCTCAAAAGCCCCTTCCTGCTGTACCTGCCTGTCAAGCTCTTCCCGCAGCAGGCTTACTGCCTTTGTCAGCTCCTCATACCGCCGCAGATTATGCGCGCTGCTTTCCGCCAGGGTCAGATCCTTTTGAAACTGCAGGCTTTCCTCACCAAGTCTGGCAAGCCGGGCTGCTGCCACTGCTTCCAGCCCCTCATCCTCAGCCTGCAGCCTGTCCAAAAGCTCCAGCATTTCCTCAGCACCGTGCAGTCCGCCGCTCTGCCGCAGTCCCGCCTGCACCGCGTCCAGCTCTGCCGCCAGCTCAGTCCCAGGCTCCGCCTCTGCTTCATTGAAATACTGGATAATGCTTCTTTCCAGCTCCGCAGCCCTCCTGCTGCTTTTGCTCTTTAGGTCACGCAGCTGCTGTTCCATGCTTTTATAGCCGTCCGTCTGGAAAATATTCCGCAAAATATCCGTTCTCGCCTCGGTTTTGGCATTCAAAAGCCCCCAAAACTCTCCCTGGGCAATCATTGCCAGCTGCTTGAACTGCTTTTCATCTACATGGAGCAGCTCTCTGACCGCAGTATTTACCGCCTTGATTCCCTCAATGGGCACTTCCCCCTCCTGATAAAAAACGGCCTTCTCCTTCTCCAGCTTGAAGCCCGCCTTATTCCTCGCCGGCCTTATGTAAGACGGCTGCCTGTATACATGGTAATTCCTGCCCTGATGAGAAAAATAAAAATCCACATAGCTTTCCGTGCCGGGCTGGGCATATTCACTGCGGAGATTATCCGTGCCCCGGTAGCTGCCGCTGGCAGTATCAAAAAGCGCAAAGCAGATTGCATCAAAAATCATGGTTTTGCCGGCACCGGTTTCCCCGGCAATCAGCAGCGGCTTATTTTTTTCAAATTGCCGGAAATCTATCTCCGGCATCGTATCTGCATAAGGCCCGATGGCACTCAGCAGCAGCTTAATCGGTTTCATCTGCCACACCCGCCTTTACACCAATCTTCCGCAGCACAGAACGCTCCTCCGCGCTTATTTCCTGCCCATAGACAAGCTGATAGAAGCTGCCGAGCAGCTCATCAAAGGAACGCACCTCTGCCGCTTCAAGGGCATCAGCCTGCCCCATAGACATCGTATGGGAATTCCTGTAATCCAGCTTCACCGTATTGGGATAATAATTTTGAATGATATTCATGGCATTATCCTGAGGTTCCTCATCCGTCAGAGTAACATAAATATAATCATCCGTTTCCTCCACATTTTCCCTGCGCAAAAGCTGTTCCAGCCTGCCGGTCAGATGTCTCAGATCGCGCCGCGGTCTCAGCGGAACGAGCTCCACCCTGACCTGTCCCTTCGCTCCCAGATCGATCACAGGCACACTCTTGGTATCATGGCACTCACTCAGGGAATATTTCAGGGGCGAGCCTGCATAGCGCACGGTTTCGCGCTCCAGCTGCTGGGCACGATGGATATGCCCCAGCGCCACATAATCGAAAGCATCAAAATTGTCTGTGCCTACCTGTTCTGTCAGCCCCACCATCTGGGAGGCCACGCTTTCTGACCCTGCCAGCTCCGGCAGCAGGCTGCGCCCAGCCACGAACTGATGGGCAAGCAGGACATTGCGCTCCTGCAGATTGAAATCCGTCTGTGCCAAAACCACCTTGACGGCCTGGTCATAACTGGTGATTTCCGCCTCCGGATGGAAATGCCGTACCTGCGAAGCCTTGACGAAGGGCAGCAAATAAAAATTCACAGCCCCGTCAGCATCCTCCAGTCTTTTATGATAAAGCTCTCCCTGGTACTTGGAGGCTATATAGATACCCCTGTCCGCAAAAAATCTGCTGCCAAAATTCAGCCTTTCATCAGAATCATGATTGCCGCTGATGATAAACACCTTGGTCCCCAGCTCTGCCAGCCCCTGAAGGAAAAAATCCAAAAGCCGCACCGCCCCCTCACTGGGAACAGGACGGTCATAAATGTCTCCTGCCAGCATCGCCGCATCTACGGCCTTTTCTTTTATAAGTGCCAAAATCTGCTGAAGGATATACTTTTGGTCCTCCAGCAGGTCAAAATCTCCCAGGGATTTTCCGATGTGCAGATCTCCCAAATGCAGCAATCTCATGCCGTTCCTCCCTTTCAATATACGAGCCTATGCTTACGCAGCAAAAAAAGCTGACGGCACATTACCAAAATGTTCTTTTGGATGATGTCATCAGCTCCTATGCACATTCTATAGCGGCACATCTTTTTCTTCCTTCGCCAGATGTATCTGACGGCGGAAATTGTCCTTCAGGAGCTGCTCCAGCTGTATAAGCTCCTCCCTGCTGCCTGTAAACGGCACAAAGCCGCCCGCCATCACCTGATGGCCGCCGCCGCTGCCAAACCCGGCCAAGGCTCTTGCCGTAATCATGCCTGCATCCAGCCCGCTGCTGCAGCGCACCGATAACTTCAGCCCCAGCTCCTTCCTGGAATACACCACTGAAAAGGATACTGTGATGAGGCTGAGCAGGAAATCAGAAATAGACGCCACCAAAGCCTCCGGGCAATTTTCCCCTGCAAAAGCGAAGGTAGTATCTCCGTCATAAAGCTCGATGCTTTCGATAGCCTTGGCAAACGCCTTTAAGTCGTTGAACTCCAGCTCCGAGTTTTCCAGATAATAGATGGTATCACCATCACACAGGGAAAACAGCCTGCACAGCATATCCATGTCCAGCTGGCTCACCCCTCTGGACAGCTTGGCTGTATCGCTGCGTATGCCAAAGCTCAAAACCAGCGCAGTTTTGCTGTCCATAGGAATATCGTTGTCAAAAAAATAGCTGGCAATGATGCTGGCACACGCCCCCACCTCCGGACGAATATCCGAAAAACGGTAATCTGCCTGGAAATAAGTAGGATGGTGGTCGATGCTGGCAATCTCCACGCCCTTGATATTTTCCACATTGGCATTGAATTTCTGTGCATCCACCAGAATAATCTCATCATCATCCTGCAGTGCATCATCAATATCTACCAGATTCATAAAGGATATGCCCAGCCGTTCCATGATGCAGTTGGTGTTGAACCGCTCAATTCTTCCCTGATAACAAACCGTAGCCTCTATCTCACAATATTTGAGCAGCTGCTGTAAAGCGTACGCAGAAGCAATCGCATCCGGGTCAGGAAAATTATGAGTTTGGATGTAAACATGCTTCTTCTGTATAGCCTGCAAAAGCTTGGTTAAATATTCAGTCACAAAATCACTCCTGTCATATAGCAATAGTATAATCTACTTCTGTAAAATATGCACCGTATTTTTCTGAAAATATCTCTCTGCCTGCGGGACCAAAAGCGAAAAGGGATTTTCAAACAGATATAAATTTGTTATAATGCCTATAGCTGATAAAATAACTTTGAAGGAATGTGATTTGATGATACCTGAGAAATTTATGCAAATTGGTGCAATGATTATGCAAAATCCGGAAATGCTGCAGAAGCTGGCTGCCGCAAAAAATCCCCAGGAGGCTTACGAGATTGTCAAGCCTGCCCTGGGCGAGATGCCTCTGGAGGAATTCCTGGCTGCCGCAGCTACTTTGGCGCCGATGATTCCAGCTGACCTGACCGATGAGCAGCTGGACGCAATGCCTGCCGGCAATATTATTCGCGCCTTCAAAGGCTGGGTAAAGGATTTGCCGCCTATCCAGTAAAAATTTCTTTGAGAGAACCGTCCGTTGAGCTTTCCCGTCAGCCCTGGCTGATACAGTGGGAAGGATATTCAATGCTGCCGGTTCTTTTATTTTGCCTGAATTCACTGCCGCCATAAAATTCTCCAAACAAAAATTTCGAGAAACAATCACAGATCGCTCCTCGAAATCAATATACATGAATATTCTCCGGCTCAATAAAACATTTTCAGCGCACGAGGCACCGTTTCAATCTTCAGCGGAAGCTGCGGCCCCAGCTCACCATCCAAATCACTGGTCAGTTCCGTATCACAGGACACCTCAAAATTTGCCGCCTGGCGGTAAACGACCTCCTTGCGGTCGGTGATATCCTTGCCTGCCAAAAGCTCAGCCAGCATAGTCATCAGCTCGGCAATATTGCACTGCTTCATCACCAGCAGATCCAGCTTGCCATCCTGCACACTGGCCTGTGTGGCTGCATTTTTGAAGCTGGCTACCACACTGCTGTTGACAATCAGAAAAAGAAATGCCTTCTCCCTGATTTCCTCACCGTCTGCCCTGATGAGCATATCCAGTGCCTTGAACTGAGGCAGGGTCTTCAGACCCTGCACATAATAAGCGAGCTTGCCGAAGGTATTCTTCAGCCTGGTATCAACCTCATGTGCTATTGAGGTCACCATACCTGCACTTACTACATTGATGAAGTATTCATCGCCTACCCGTCCCAAATCCACAGGCATGATTTTTCCCTGCGCGATGCGGTCAAAATACGCATCCGTGTCCAGGCGCAGATAGGTGGCAAAATCATTGGAGGTACCGCTGCCGATGATGCCTACCGGCAGCTCCAGCCCCTCATGCATCAGCAGATTTACCACCTCGTGCACTGTGCCGTCTCCGCCGGCTGCAATAATCCCCTCAGGATCTGCCTGCCGGATGAACTCAGCCAAATCTTTGTTTTCCGGCGTAGTGCGGTAAGGAATCACCATACAGCCGCGCTGCTGCAGCTTTGCCACGATACTGTCCAGGTCGTGCTTGAATCGTGCTTTGCCGGACACCGGATTATATACCAATACAATCTTTTTCATGGAAATCAGCCTTCCTCCTTTTCAGCAGGCGGCTTGAAAACGCCTATGCGGCGCAAAGCCCGGATACTGCAGCTGCCGATCATCGGAATCCTGGCAATATCTTCCTCCAGCATCCCGCCGATCATCAGCAGTACGATAATATACACAATGCACCCCACAGGCACAGCGCCAAAGGTGGACAGTACATTGCTGCCGAACTGTTCCATAGTGCAGCCGTAGAAGAAATACACAGCCGCCGCCATGGCAGCCGCTGCCAGCATAGTCTTGACCAGCTGCCCCAGCTCAATCCGGTAGCCGATATATCGGTGAATGAAATACATATTGACAATGGCTGCCACACCCATATCAGCTGCGGTAGCCCAGGCTGCACCCATGATGCCAAAGGCTGGCTGCGCGGTCAGCACCCAGTTCAGCACAACCTTGACGCCTGCCGCCACAATCATGTTGATCATGGGAATCGAAGGATGTCCCAGCCCCTGGAGCACGGCCGTGGAAACCTGATGCAGCCCCAGAAGCACAATGCTGAAGGATGATACCAGCACCGCAGGGCCTGCCCCCGGTGCATTATAAATCAAAGAGGAAATCGGCGTTGCCAGAACCAGCACAATCACAAATGCCGGAAAGCAGACAAAATTGGAAATGCGCACGCCGGAAGCAGTTTGCGCAAATACCAGCTTGTCATCCTTCAGGGCACGAGCCTTGGAGATGGCCGGCACCAGGCTCACCGCCAGAGATGCCGTCAGGATAGTCGACAGATTGACCAGCGGCACCGCCATGCCGGTAAGGTAACCGAACAGCTCAGTTGCCTCGTTGATGGAATAGCCTGCCGCCTCCAGACGCTGCGGCACAATGGCCAGATCAAGATTCGACACTACCGGCAGCATGATGCTGGCAGCAGATACAGGAAGCGACAAGGCAAAGATCCTTTTGATTATTGTCCAGGTAGAGGAACGCTCTGCACCTGGCAGCGGCCTGATATCCGAGCCATATTCGCTCCTGATATCCCTTTCCAGCTTCCAGTGGAAATATACCAGCACCAAAAGCCCTGCCACCGCACCGGCAAAGGCCCCCAGACTGGCACCGGCTGCAGCAAAATCAATTCCCCAGGGCAAAAACAGGCTGGCAAAGAGAATCATGGTCACAACCCGGAAAATCTGCTCTGCTATCTGCGACACTGCCGTAGGCGTCATGCGCTGCCACCCCTGCAGATAGCCGCGGGAGCTTGCCAGCAGCGTCACGAAGAAAATCGCCGGAGCCAAAGCCACTACCGACCAATAGGCCCTGGGATCTCTGATGAAATGCCAGTCAATGAGCCACTGGGCACCAAAATAGGTAAGTGCCGTAAAAACAAGCCCTGTCACCAGCATCAACGACATGGATATTTTAAAAATTCTTTTTGCCCCAAAAATATCCCTCAGTGCCACCCGTTCCGCGGTAATGATCGAAATTGCCACCGGCACGCCCGCTGTCGACACACTAAGGGCAAAAAAATAGATAGGAAAGGCCATCTGATAAAGGCCAATGCCTTCTCCGCCCAAAATCCTGGATACGAAAATCCAGTTCAGGGAGCCAATAACCTTGACTACCACACCTGCTACCGTAAGAATCAGTGTCCCTCTTAAGAAGGACTCCGCCTTGCCGGATTTTTTCCTGTTTGCTGCTTCTTCCTGCATACTGAAAGCTTCACCGCCTTTTCAGCTGAATCTGCCTTATTTGCAAATCCATCCTAATCTAGCTATAATTAAGAGAAAGCTATTAGACAAGCTCTTCTGCATTACACTATAACAGCAAAATTATATCATTTAAAACAAAACTCTGCAAGCATAGCAGCATTCTGAGAGGAGTCCCGTAGATTATGCGTGTAAACTTGATTGACTTTAACATTGCTGTCGGCAAACACAAGCCCCGCACCTTTCAGGGCATGCCCAACCAAAGCTCCTGCCCCTTCTGTGATGTCAAAAATCTCACAGGCATTCTGGCAACGGAAGGAAATATCATCCTGCTCAAAAATAAATACAATGTCATGGAGCCTTCCGATCAGCTTGTACTGATTGAAACGGACCAGTGCCGCAGCGATATTCCCGAATATTCCAGGGAACACATGCGCAGACTGGTACGCTTCGGTCTCAGCCACTGGCTGACCATGGTAAATTCAGGTGATTATCAGAGCGTTGTTTTCTTCAAAAATTTCGGTCCGTTGTCTGGAGGCACCCTGCGCCACCCTCACATGCAGATCATCGGCTTTCCCAAGATAAATCCTGCACTGATGTATGAGCCGGAAGAATTCCAGGGCGTGCCTGTCATCACCCAAAACGGTGTCGAGGTCAATATCTCTACTCAGCCGAGAGTAGGCTTTACAGAAATCAATCTCAATCTCACCGCGGCGGCTTATTCCAGCAAGGTTGCCTTTGCAGAGGAAAAGGTACAGTCCCCTGCTCCCCTTCCTCTGCCCGGGGCAATGGACACCTTGGCGGATTACATCCAGGGAGCAGTAGCTTTTTTAAAGGAAATCCATCAGCGGGAAAATTTCAGCTACAACCTGTTCTTTTACATCTATCAGGGACGCGTCCATGTACGGCTGATGCCCCGCTATCCTACTTCTCCTCTCTTTATCGGCTACAGCATCCACCTCAACCCCACCAATCGGGAACAGACAGCTAAACAGCTCAGGGAAAAGCTGGCACTGATCTAAAAACAGTCTGAAAAAATATCTCCAACTAAAAAATTCTGAGAAATGCCGCCCGGCCTTTCTCAGAATTTTTATTTTCCTATATTCAATGACCGAAAGCTAAATCAGCCCCCTGGCAAAAATAAAGAACAGCAGCAATGGCAGCACCAGCTGCAAATACGGCTTCAGCTTTCGGGAAAGCTTCATACCGCTGCCGGTATTGACCTCCGCGAGGTAATTGTCAAAGCCCCAGCCCCAGCGAGTGACGCAGAACAGCAGATAAACCAGCGAACCGCCCGGCAGCAGGATATTGCTGACAATGAAGTCCTCGCTGTCCAGAATTCCCCTGCCGCCAATCAGAGTGACATCGCTCCATTCATTGAAGCCCAGCACGCACGGCAGGCTCCCCAGCAAAATCAGTGCGCCATTGAAAAAAACAGCCTTTTTGCGGCTCCAGCCAAAGGTATCGATAAAGAGGGCAATGATATTCTCAAAAACTGCCAACACCGTAGAAAGGCTGGCAAAGGTCATGAACAGGAAAAACAGCGTTCCCCACAGCTGTCCGCCGGACATATTGACAAATACATTCGGCAGGGTGACAAAAATCAGGGAAGGCCCCGCATCCGGCTGCAGCCCAAAGGAAAAACACGCCGGAAAGATAATGATGCCCGCCATCACTGCCACAAAGGTATCCAGAATACATATCCGCACAGCCTCTCCTGTCAATGCCTGACTCTTGTCCATATAGCTGCCGAAGATCTCCATGGCGGCAATACCCAGGGAAAGCGTAAAAAACGCCTGATTCATTGCAGCAGTAATGACATTTCCCAGGCCAATGGCACTGACCGCCTCAAAATCCGGCAGCAGAAAAAACCGCATTCCCTCGGCAGCCCGCTCCAGGGTCAGAGAATGTACTGCCAAAATGACAATCAAGCCCAGCAGGGCTGCCATCATGAACTTGGTAACCCGCTCAAGCCCCTTCTGCAGGCCAAAGCTGCACACAAAAAAGCCCAATACAACGGTCAGCACTGTCCAAAATCCCATATATACGGGATCTGAAAGCAGGCTGCCAAAAACATCCCCCACCTGGCTAACAGACATTCCGGGAATAAACTCTCCCGTTAAAAATTTGACGAAGTATGACAGCATCCAGCCTGAAACCGTAGTATAATACAGCATCAGGATAATGCAGCCTGCCAGGGCAGCCCATCCATGCAGCTGCCAAATACTGTTCCCCGGCTTCAGCATACGGTACGCACTGACCGCACTTTTGCGGGTGCTTCGTCCCACTGCCAATTCCATGGTCAGCACCGGCAGCCCCATAATCAGCAGAAACAACAAATACAGCAATACAAAAAGACCGCCGCCGTTCTCACCTGCAACAAAGGGAAAACGCCAGACATTACCAATACCAATAGCACAGCCCGCACTGACAAGAATAAAGCCTATACGGGAATTAAAGGACTCACGCGGCATAAAATCCTCCTGATTCTCTCAATAAAAATATTCACAGTTCACCATTCTAATATAAATAATGGCAAGATGCAAATAAATCATTTCATACACCTGGAGCCTCCAAAACATCCAGACAATCCTGAAAATCCACATATTCCCCTTTTACTGCCAAAATATTTCCCTCTGCTAGAAAATTTTCCAGCCAGGCATAAAATTCCTCTGTACCTTCAAATTTCCAGGATTTGCTCTCCAGCCACTCCCTGAGCCGGTGCTTGCTGGTAAAATCCTTTTCAAAACGCATAAAATCCCCCTCCCTGCGGCTCCGCAGACAACACGGCAGGCATTGTGCCCCAGGCTGTCCGTACCAATTTTGATAAAACCATTATAAGCCTTTAGAGAATATTTTTGAAGGGGAATTCTCACTGCCGGACATCACCGCGTATTTTTTTGCACACAAAAAAGCCCGGCCGAAGCCAGGCTTTTCATAAAAATCAGATTATCCCAATCAAATCATGTTCTTCTGATAAGCATCATAGAGGTTTTTCAGCTCCTCCATCTTATCATACATCTCAACCTGCAGACCGGAAGCTGTTTCATAATCCTCCTCCAGCAGAGCTGTCTTCAGGAGAGTGAACAGAGACTTCTCATCAATGCTGTCCTTGGCCAAATAGCAGCGCAGGCCATTGATTTTGTTCCAGTTGTAGGAATCCTGGTCAGTGATATAATCAGAAACGATTTCCTTGCAGGCACGCACAATATCACGGTTCTCAGGAATGATGCGGCTGATGAGCTCAGTCTTCCAGCGCAGCAGAGCACCGGACTTGAAGGCATCAAGAATCGCATCAGTGAAGGCACCGGCAGCACATACGGCAGCACGCTTCTCCGGATAGCTGTCCAGGCTGGACAGATTCTCCCAAACTGTAGCAGGCGGAGCACCGAAGAGACGATTGCGCTCCTCGTCCGTATAATCCTCAAACACATCCTTCTCAGAGCGATAAGCACGGTCCTTCTCCAGATAGCCGGTCTCTACACCAGGCTCCTTGGAAAGCTCTGCCAAAAGCTCTGCGGTAGTCCTGCCGGCAGCATACTTGACACCGTCGAGGACAGCAGAGTAAATAGCAGCCAGCACCAGGTAAGTGTTGGTATAAGGGTTGCAGGCACGCAGCTCGAAACGGGTAGCAGCAGGATTGTGGATATCGCGCACCAGACCGGCCAAAATAGTACGGTTACGGGACGGAATCTCAGGTGTATGGCCCAGGGAGGTAACGATACATACCGGAGCCTCAAAGCCAGGCTTCAGGCGGTTCAGGGAATCGTTGGTGGCAGATACGAAAGGATTGATAACCTCATAGTTCTTCAAAAGACCCATGATGGCACCATAGCCGACAGAGCTCATGAAATCAGCAGTCATGTTCTTTGGTGCAAACAGGTTGACGAACCTGCCGTCCTTCAATATTGCACCCATACCGATATGGGTATGCTCACCATTGCCTGCCAGGCCAATCATCGGCTTAGCCTTGAAGGAAACCTCCAATCCGTTCATGCGGAATACCTCACGGATCAGAGTGCGTACCAGCAGCTCGTTGTCGGCAGCCTGCAGGGCATCTGCAAACTTCCAGTCAACCTCAATCTGCTCGCAGACACTGACCATGCGTCCAGCCTCGTCCAAATGAGCCTTGATGCCGCCTACCTCTTTATGTCCCATCTCGACATTCAGACCGTATTTGTCCAAAACCAGGACTGCCTGCTCCAGAGCGTTGCGGACAACACCGTGGGTACGCTGCCAATACTGCTCCTGCATAACCTGAGAAGCGGACATTTCCTCAATGTTGGCATCCTCCAGCGGCGTCTTTACCCAGAACTCCAGCTCAGTGGCAGAGGTAAAGCAGATATCCTCTACTTCGGCGCCCTTGATATGCTCCAGCCCGGAAAGCGTACCAGTGGTATGGAAAATATCCAGAATCTCTTTCTTGACATATTCCAGGGTATCCTTCAAAACAGCTCGGGAATCCACGCGCTTGCCTTCATGGATAAGAAAAGCAGGTACACGGAGAGTACCGATAGGCTTCTCGGTCTCCTCGTCGTAATTTTCAAAATTGTAGTCTACATACCAATTCACAGATGGGTCAATCGGCATATCAACCTTGGCATTGTTCAGAGTTGCAATACCGGAGAGCACTACAGAAGAACCGTCAGTCTGTACTGCGGAGCCTGCATAAAAGTCATCCATATCCTTCAAGAAGATACGGATTGGAATCTTCTCATCGGTATCGTTGCCGGCATGGTCAATGCCTACCAGAGAAACAAATTTAATCTCCGGATGAGCCTCCAACATCTCGGCAATTGCCTTTTTTTCAGAGTTCGCAGGAATGACATACAGTAAATCTTCCATTTTAAAACCACCTTTTCTTAATTATATTCAGCTAATTTTGACAAAAAAACAGCCACATAGGACAGAACCATACTGTGCACTATGCGGCTTCATTGCCTTAGAAATATTCAACTTGCTTACGCGATTATATTATCATATAAGCCAACTTTTAGCAAGTATTTTTTTATATTTTTCTGCAGAAAACTCAGCCTTTCTGCAGAAATCTTACTTCTGCCGGCTCGCCGAATTTCACCTTGTCCTGCACCCCGGGGGAAATGGAAATCTTAATGACCAGCTTGCTGCTTTGCGGCAGCTCTCCGCCCTCCGTATTTGCCTGCCCGCCGTCTGCTTCCTGCGACGGCTCGACAATTTCCATCACCAGTCCTTCATATTTCACTCTGTCAATATAATAATCAGCAACCTGTCCCAATCGGATATTTTCCCGTTGTTCTTCCTCCAGACAGGCTTCTATCCACATATTGTCGGAATTTCCCACGCTGGCAACAGTCTGCCCTGCCTGTATCTCGCTTCCCTCTGCTATATCACCCACA
Organism: Anaerovibrio sp.; assembly: GCA_028691285.1. Lineage (GTDB taxonomy): Bacteria > Bacillota > Negativicutes > Selenomonadales > Selenomonadaceae > Anaerovibrio. Next base: position 14,716 of record JAQUZO010000005.1, read on the forward strand.
TAGACGGTTCCATCCACAGGGGCCGTAATCTCCGCAGCTGCGGCACTTCCCCTGGCGTTCTCCAGAGCAGCCTGAGCCTGCCTGACCTGCAGCTCGGCCTTCTTGAGAACCTCGGGACTGGCTGGCTGCACCACAGTATCATAGGAAACCGCAGACTGAACAGGCGCGCTGGCTGCCGCCAGAGCCTGATAATCAGCTGCCGCTTCATCCCGTTTTACAGCACTTATCGCTCCCATTTCAAAAAGCTGATTCATGCGCTCCATACGGCTTCTGGCTCTTTCCACCTCGGCACTGGAAACACCCCCTGCACTGGTGGTGGCTGCCCGGGGAGTCCTGACGGTAACGCCCTTTTTGAGCTGCTCCAGATTGCGCTGAGACAGCTCTACTGTCTGCTGCAGCTGTTTGAGCTGCTCCTCTGTCACATTTACCCTGATACGGGCAAGCACATCACCGGCCTTCACCTGATCTCCATCCTTGACGGCAATCTCTGTCACAGTCCCAGCTGCCCGTGCCCTTACCGATACCATATTGCTGGAAACCCTGGCATCCCTGACTACAATATCACCGGTTCCGTACATGGCATACCACACCACGCTGGCTGCTGCCACCGTAAGCACCAGCACCGACGGCAGCCCAAATTTGATCAGCCTTTTTACCTTGTCGCTAATATCTATCTCACGCAAAATTTTCCCTCACAATCATCATGTATTACAAATGACAATTATATCCCTATAATATGAAAATTTCAAGAAAAAAGAAAACGGCCAGCTCAAATGCCGGCCATTTCCCCTGCCTGTCTGCGCAGCCCGGGCTGTACAGATACCAATATATTCATTTACCTGACAGGACAGTTAGCTGCCGGGCCGCTGCCATCGCCTGGGCCAAAACCGGGACCGTAGCCTCCCTGTCCATGATGTCTGCCGTCATTCCAGCGGTTGTGATGCCGGCCATTTCCCGGAGGATTGCAGCCGGGAACAGCCTGCAGGACACTTTCCTCCACACCCAGCTCCCTGCCCACATCATACCAGCTGTTATTGAGCTTTTTCAGCGCCAGTACATCCCGGACATCCTTGTTGGCAGCCTTGGCAACAGCAGCAGCAGTTTCTACATCAAAGCCTCTGTAGCCCTCCTGCAAAAGCTGCAGTGCCTCATTTTCACTGATATTTCCCTGCTCGGCAATCCAGCCTGCCATAAAAGTGCACCTGTCTGCCCTGAGCATCTCCTGTGTCACGCCCAGTCCCTCTGCTACCTGCTCCCAGGTGTTGCTGTCAGACTTTGCCTGCACCACTGTCTCAAAGGACTTCCCGCTCAGCTTGGCAATGTGAGCGGCGTAGCAGGCCTCGTGGAAACGACCGCCATTGTTGCAGTAGCTTACCACCTGGGCTGAGTCCACATTGCAGTCAGCTGCCAGCCTGGAGGCTGCAGTATTCAGATTGAATCTCGGCGGCATATTCCGGCCTGACGCAGCACCCGGAGCTGCAGGCTGATCTGCTGCCTGGGCAGAATCCAGCAGCAGGGCAGAGCCGGCAAAAACCATCACACCAGCTAAAATACCGGCAAGCGTTTTTTTGTTGAAATCTTTCATAATGAACATCTCCTTATAAACATGAAGCAATATTTACCTTATGCCTGTATTATAGGAAAACACCCTTAAAACCACCTTAAACCATTATTAAAAACAGATTAGAATTCATCCCACCTCAAAGCAGGAGCCGCCAATGAATTCCCGCAGGATAGATGTATTGGGAATATCCTTTTCATCAGCAATAATTTTAAAGTACCGGCAAAAAGCCAAAAGCTCCTGTGCCTTGGCATAGGCTTCATCCTCCGGCGGAATTTCTGAAAGTATGTACATGGCGTACTTTTTCAGCACGCCCAGCTCATAGAGCAGGGCACTGTTGAAGGCTGCATCCACCTCATCCTGGAATGGATAGATGTTTTTTTCTTCACCCTCCAGCACATTGGGCCAGCGCTGAATCGTCGCTGCGGCAGAGATGCCTCTGGTACGGTAATCCCGTACCATGCGCCGGAAAAGCCTGGCCTGTGTCGTGGAAAGCCGCACCTCCGGCGTCATATAAAGCGGTGTCAGGGAACTGACATATATCTTGAATTTCCGTTCTCTGGCAATCATTCTGGTCACACGCTCATTGAGAGCATGGATGCCCTCAATGATTACAGGCTGATCCGCCGCCAGAGTCAATATCTGAGAAGTCTTGTCCTCTCTGGCCCCCTTCTTGAAATTGAACTTGGGAACATAAACCTTTTCCCCATTCAGCAGCTTCTGCATGTGCTCATTGAATAATGGCAGATCCAGCGCCCCCAGACATTCAAAATCATATTCACCATTCGGCTTTTTCGGCGTATCCTCTCTGTTGCAAAAATAATCATCCATGGAAATAGATACCGGTTCCAGTCCCAGTACCCGCAGCTGCACCCGCAGCCGCTGAGCAAAGCTGGTTTTTCCTGAAGAGCTCGGTCCGGCAATCAATACCAGCCGTCTGGTGCTGATTTTGCGGGCAATTTCATCAGCGATATTGCCAATCCTTTTTTCATGCAAAGCCTCTGAAACCCGAATCAGCTCACCGAGGTTGCCATGCTCTGCAATTTCATTCAAATCCTTTACAGATGAGCAATGCAAAATCCTTGCCCACTCCTGGCTTGCCTCTAAAGTCTTTTGAAATGTCATATTCCCACCTCACCTTTGTTAATTATTACATATATAATACTACAGCTTTCTGCAAAAAACCTGCAAAAAAATACAGGAAAGCCAAAACTCTCCTGTATTTGCAAATCTTTATCCATACCCGGCAGTTAAAACTCAAAAAAGCGACATCACAATCACATAGGACAGAGCTCCCATAGCAGCGGTGCATGGAATGGTCAGAACCCACGCCATCACCATCTGCTGGGCAACGCCCCAGCGCACGGCACGAATCCGTTTGGCCGCGCCTACACCCATGATAGAGCCGGAAACAACATGTGTCGTACTGACCGGCAGATGCAGCATGGTTGCTACAAAAACCGTGATTGATGAATTCAGGTCAGCTGCAAAGCCATTGACCGGCTCCAGCTTGAAAATCTTGCCGCCTACAGTCTTGATGATGCTCCATCCTCCCAGGGAGGTTCCCAAAGCCATGGCTGTCGCAGCCAGGAGCTTTACGATGGTCGGCACCTCGAACTCCGTCAGAACTCCGCCTGAAAACAAAGCCAGGGTAATGATACCCATGGATTTCTGGGCATCGTTGGAGCCATGGGAAAACGCCATAGTCGCAGCGGTGATGATCTGCATCTTTTTAAAACGGTGATTCAGCTTGGACGGGCTGGCATTGGCAAAAATCCTGAAAATGATTGTCATAATAATGTAACCCATCACCATGCCCGCCAAAGGAGATATCACAAGAGCGGCCACAATTTTGCCGATACCGGTGAAATTGAGTCCTGCCACACCCATATCTGACATGAGCACACCGCCAATCATGCCTCCTACCAGGGCATGAGAGGATGAGCTCGGGAGTCCTACCTTCCAGGTCAGCAGGTTCCACACAATGGCACCGATCAATGAGGCAATGATAATCGGCTGCTCTATATGCCCCACGACAATATCTCCGCCAATGGTCTTTGCGACGCCTGTGCTGATCATTGCTCCCAAAAAATTCAGTACGGCAGCCATAATGATTGCCTTGCTTGGCGAAATAGCCCTGGTCGAAACCGAGGTGGCAATGGCATTGGCCGTATCATGGAATCCATTGATGAAATCAAATATCAAAGCCAGGACAACTACGATAATGATAAGAGGATGAATATCAAGCATACTTCATTACCACACCTTTTAATAAATCTGCCATTCTTTCACAATGATCCAGAGTATCCTCCAGCCCCTCCAGCAAATCCTTTAATTTGATGACCTCAATCGGGTCTTTGACATACTCAAATAAATATGCCAATTCATTGCGGAAAACGTGGTCACCCTCGCTCTCCAGCTTGTCAATCTTGGAAGTAATCGCCAAAAGTTCTGCCTGATTCTTGGAAATCGCATGCAGCAGAGTCGAAGCCCTCTTTATTTCAGCTGTAGATTCAATCAAAAGCTTGGTAAGGCGCAGGGTTCCCTCATGTGCCTCACCTGTATGGTAAATCACGATGCGCTGCAGGATTCCCTGAAGCTGGTCTACACCGTCATCCATGCCATTGGCGATTGAATAGATATCCTCTCGGTCTATAGGAGTAATAAAGGTCTGGTTCAGTTTGTCGATGATATTATCATTGACCTTATCAGCTCTGTGTTCAAGATCATTAATTTCCTTGACCTTGATATCAGCCTTGCGATGGTCCATCATAACTTCATCCAGCAGCAATGCGCCCTGATAAAAATAATCTGCGCTTTCTTCAAACAGTTCAAAAAACTCATTGCTTTTTTTCTTTGGTTTCAAATCAATCATGAGCAGCCTCCTTTTAAGGATAAATTATACTTATTCCGTAAACATTTTAACATTAATCAGAAGCCTATGCAATAAAAAGCTCTCTCACCTGTAAACAAAAAAGATGACTGAAATTGTGCTTTCAGTCATCTTTCTGTACAGCTTCCGCAGGAATGCTGCTGTTATATCAAATTCAGCCCTCGACTGCCTTCAATGCTTTGAGGACCTTGGCTGCCATACCATACATTTTCTTCTTTGGTACAGAGCAGACAGCGATACGGACACCGGCCTTCAGCGGCACCGCAAAAATCAGCTCCTTGTGCAGCTCATCACATACTGCCTTGGAATCCCGGGCAGGAATGGAAAGGAAAAAGCCAGCCTTGTACGGCAGGGCATTCAGTCCACATTCTGCAGCCTCCTCCATAAAGATGGCTGCGCGGTCACGGATGACCTCATAGAGGTCAGCCCGCTCCTGCTCAAAGGTATCCAGCAGCCCTGCGTCCTGCTGAATGGCATTCAGCACAGACATGGCACCGCGGTTGATGTTGGACCAGGTTGCACGGCTGGAATACTTTGCAACATTGACAAATTCCTCTACCAGCTCCCTGCTGGCAGACAGGCCGATGATAGCACCGGTACGCTGCCCGTACATGGTGTAGCCCTTGGACATAGAGAAGGCAAACATCGTAAAGATGTTCTCCGGCAGATTGCTGAACTGCTTCATGAATCTGCGGCTCTCATTCTTTTCCCCGGCATAATCAATATAGGCAATATCAACCAGCAGGTTGACCTTCTTGCCCTTGGCTGCGTAGGACCTGCACAGCTCCAGCACCCCCTGCCAGTCGGACTCGGACAGGCTGTAGCCGGTAGGATTGTGCGCCGGTGTATTGATAATCAGCAGCAGCGAATCCTGCTTGGCAAAAAGCTCCTCCAGCTTGGCAGCCAGCGCCTTGAGGTTGTAGTTCTGATTTTCATCAAAAAGCTCATAGGTGGTAAGGCTGCGTCCCTGCTCCTGGCAAAGTACATTGTAGGTACCCCAGAACCAGTCAGAGGTAAGCACCTGGTCGCCATGCTCTGTATAATTGACAATCGCATGATGGATGGCACCTGTGCCGCCTGCAGTGGCAACTGCTGCCAGACAGCCCTCAGGCCTGCTGTCAGCAAAGGTCAAATCAATGACAGTATTCAAATAACCTGGCAGACCAGCTATCGGAGCATAAGCTATCGCATCCGCAATCGGCAGATTGCGGAATACCTTTTCCATAGTTGGAATACAGGCAAGCTTCTCATCCTCACCCATAATCGCACCGATAGTTGCATTGGTTACCTTATCAGCGCCATGCTCCTTCACAGCCTCTGCACAAGCAGCACTGGCTCCAAAAATGACATCTACCAGCTTTTTCCCTACACGATGAGATGCAACCTGAGAACTCATAAGATTTTTCCTCCTATTTTATCCAAAACACACTGCAGCAGAGGACAGCACACGCCGCTTCCTTTCAGTGCGCCGTACACACATCCTCTGCTCCATATCATCATACACGCTTAATTATTTTGCCGGAAAAAATTCCTTGTGGATGGCATTGGCGGCATCCTTCAGCTGAGAGCCCTTGATCAGGCAGGAAATACTGATTTCGGAGGTGCTGATAGCGTCAATGTTCACCTTGGCTTCGGCCAGGGCACCGAACATCCTGGTAGCAATACCAGGGTTGCCCAGCATACCTGCACCAACGATGGAAACCTTGGCAACATCCTCCTCAATGAGAACTGCTACCGCATGCAGCTTGTCAGCTACCCCGTCCACAATCTGCTTTGCTTCGGACAAATCATCCTGAGCAATTGTGAATACCATATCAGTTACATTTTTCTCAATGTTCCTGATACTCTGGACAATCATATCTACGGCAATATTCTTATCAGACAAGGCAGAAAAAATCGCATGTGCCACACCTGGATCATTTGGAACACCCAGAACTGCCACCTTTGCTACATTGCTGTCATGGGCAACGCCACGAATCAAGAAATCCTTCTCTTCCATTGTATAAGCCTCCCTAATCATTGTACCTGATTTGTTGGTAAAGGTTGAACGAACATGAATCGGAATATTGAAATACATCCCCATCTCGACAGAACGCGGCTGCATGACGCCGGCTCCCAGACGCGCCATTTCCAGCATTTCGTCATAGGTGATTTCCTTCATTCTGCGGGCATCAGGTACCAAACGGGGATCTGCTGAATACACACCATCCACATCGGTATAAATCTCACAGGAATCCGCCTTCAGGGCACCTGCCAAGGCTACCGCAGAGGTATCTGAACCGCCGCGGCCCAATGTCACCGGATCACCCTTTTCGTCAGCTCCCTGGAAGCCTGCCACTACGACAATCTTGCCCTTCTCCAGCTCCTTGCGGACACGGGACGGCTTGATATCAACTATTTTACCCTTTGTATGCACAGAATTTGTACGCATGCCGACCATCGGGCCAGTCAGGGAAATCGCCTTCTGTCCCAGGCTCTTGAAGGCCATAGTCAAAAGTGCAATAGATACCTGCTCACCGGTAGTCAGCAGCATATCCATCTCACGGGTATACTGATATGGGTTGTTATTAATGCCCTTGGCCAGCTCAATCAGGTTATCTGTCGTATCTCCCATAGCAGATACAACCATGACAATCTGGTCACCAGGCTTTTTCTCTTCAATAATTCTCTTGGCAACATTCATGATTTTCTCAGTAGAGCCTACTGAGCTACCGCCAAATTTTTTTACAATTAAAGCCATGTCTCTCCCCCTAAAATACACAAATTCCTCACAAATTTCATATCTGAGAAAATTTGCCATTTGTTAGCCTGAACTCATATCAAACGAATAACATTATAATATAAAAAAAATCATTCGTCTACCCCAAATACACAAAAATTCACTCCTGGGGCCATGTATACATGAATACATCCCGTTCAGACAGATCATACATCCGAAAAGTGCCCGGCAAAATACCCGCAATGCCCTTCTGTACCGCCATAAGCATATCTACAGCCTGTTCCGAAAGGCAAAGCTGTTCATCATGTGAGAGGTGCAGATAGCCACTGCCAGAGCATCCGCTACATCGTCAGGCCTGGGCGGCTTGGGCAAATTCAGTATTTTCGTTACCATATAGATAACCTGCTCCTTGGTCGCCTTGCCGTAGCCTGTAACAGACTGCTTTACCTGCAGCGGCGTCCTCTCCAGCAGCTGCAGGTTGTTTTTCGCAGCAGTCAGCAAAATAATGCCTCTTGCCTGGCCTACCGGGATTGCAGTATCAACATTCCGGTTGAAAAAAAGCTGCTCCACGCCCATGGCATCCGGCCGGTATTCCTTTATCAGTCCATCCAGACCGTCATATATCTTCATCAGGCGTTCCTGCATGGGCGCTTTGGGGCTTGTCGTAATTGCCCCATAGCTGTGCGCAATCAGCTTGCTGCCTCTTGACTCCACAAAGCCATAGCCGCAAATGGCCGTTCCCGGATCGATTCCCAATGCCAGCATAGCCTCACCTTTCCCTATAGAAAGGGAGTTAGGCAGCAGCCTAACCCCCGGTAATCATCTTCTTATATAGCAGGGGGAGCAATCACTCCTCCTCGTCCATTTCGTAGTTGCCGTATACCTCCTGGACATCATCATTCTCGTCCAGTGCATCCAGCATTTTCTGCATCTTGACAGCAGCATCCCCTTCAACCTTGACTGTAGTATCAGGAACCATTGTCACCTCAGCAGAAACGGTTTCAATACCCTTTTCTCCCAGGGCTGCTTCAATAGCATCAAAGCTCTCCGGCTCAGCGATGATTTCAAAGATGTCATCCTCGTTCTTTAAATCCTCGGCACCAGCCTCAAGCACCAGCTCCAGCAAAGCATCCTCGTCACCAAAGGTTTCCTTTTCCACAACAAAGACAGCCTTCTTCTGGAACATCCAGCCCACACAGCCAGTCTCGCCCAGATTGCCGCCATGCTTGGCAAAGATATGACGGACATCTGCCGCTGTACGGTTGCGGTTATCAGTCAGAATATCCAGCATGATAGCCGTGCCCCCCGGGCCATAGCCTTCATAGGTCAGCTCCTCATAGCTGCTGCCGTCCGCTGCGCCCATGCCCTTCTGGATAGCACGGTTGATATTATCCTTGGGAATATTGTTGGACTTGGCCTTGCTCAGTGCCAGCTTCAAACGCATATTGCCGGTAGGGTCTGCACCGCCCATCCGTACCGCAATGGTGATTTCGCGGCCGATTTTTGTGGTAATCTTGCCTCTGATAGCATCATTTGCGCCTTTTTTCCTTTTAATATTCGCCCATTTAGAATGTCCTGACATGATATATACTCCTTTGCAATGAAATTTTTATTTAACCAGTCTGTAGAATTTTTTCTTGCCTTTTTTCACCAGGGCTTCACCGTCTGTCAAATTCTCCTCTGTCAGAAGGCAATCCGGATCTGTGACCTTGGCATCATTCAGAGAAAGCCCATTCTGCTGAATCAAACGGCGTCCTTCGCCCTTGGAAGCAAAGACACCGCCTGCCACCAGGATATCCAGCAGCCGGCTGCCCATATCCCCGTCAGCCAGCTGGATGGTTGGCATATTTTCACTGGAGCCTGCCCCGCCAAAAACCGCCTCCGCTGCACTCTGTGCCTTATCGGCTTCCTCCTGGCCATGCACCAGCCTGGTCACCTCATAGGCAAGAATCTTCTTGGCCTCATTGATGGCGGCATCCTGCAGGCTGCCCAAGCGATGGACCTCCTCCATAGGGAGGAAGGTAAGAAGTGCCAGACATTTCTCAACATCCGCATCATCGACATTGCGCCAATACTGATAGAAGTCATAGACAGGCGTCTTTTCCTTATCCAGCCAAAGAGCACCGCCGGCAGTCTTGCCCATCTTCTGTCCATCGCTCTTGGTAAGCAGGGTAAAAGTCAGGCCATATACGGCATCACCCGTCTTGCGCCTGGTCAGCTCTACACCGCCGATGATGTTTGACCACTGGTCATCGCCGCCCATTTCCAGCTTCAGGCCATAACGGCGATGCAGCTCCAGAAAATCATAGGACTGCATGATCATATAGTTGAATTCCAGGAAGGTAAGCCCCTTCTCCATGCGATTCTTGTAGCATTCTGCCGCCAGCATGCGGTTGACGGTAAAATGAGCACCCACATCCCGCAGCAGCTCAATGTAGTTCAGCTTGCGGAGCCAATCCCCGTTGTTCACAACCAGAGCCTTGTCCTCACCAAAATCAATGAAGCGTGCCATCTGCTCCTTGAAGCGGTTGCAGTTATGCTCGATATCAGCATCAGTCAGCATTTTGCGCATATCGGTGCGTCCGGAGGGATCTCCCACCGTACCGGTGCCGCCGCCCACCAGACAGATGGGACGGTGTCCTGCCCGCTGCATGTGAGCCATCACCATCAAACCGAGAAAATGTCCCACATGAAGGCTGTCCGCAGTAGGATCAAAGCCAACATAAAAGGTTACCTTTTCGTTGGCAAGCATGCCGCGAACCTCTTCCTCATTGGTACATTGGGCAATATAGCCTCTTTCCTTTAAAACATCAAAAATACTACTAGTCACTTGAATCTATCTCTCCTTATGCTGGATTAATCAAATTAATTGGCCTTTTTGCCGCCGCCTCCCGGAACCGGTGACGGCGCGGCAGGTGCCGGTACTGCATCCTGGGCAGCAGGCGCTTCCTGCGCACTGCCGCTGTCAGCAGCTTTGGTCTTGGCAGCATTCCCATCGGCCTTTTTATTCTTCTTGTCCTTCTCCTTCGCGTCCTTGTCCTCCTCGGACTTGACCGGAGCATCAGCAGAAGTCGTGAGATATGCCCCGTTGAAGTTTTTGTTCGGCAGGCCCTGGACGACCTTGCTCATGAACGCCTTCCAGATAGTCGCCGGAGTGGTGCCGCCTGTCATGCTGCCCATACGGGAATTGTCATCGCAGCCAACCCACACACCAGCTACCAGATCCGGCACATAGCCCACAAACCAGGCATCCTGATAATTGTCGGTCGTACCGGTCTTGCCGGCCGCCGGCCTGCCTATGTTCGCCCCGGTACCTGTACCGCGTGCAATGACACCCATCAGCATGCCTGTCAGATCATTAGCTGTGGATTTCTTCAATACCTGCTCAGAGCTGATATGGTTCTCCTCCAGCACATCGCCCTTCTGGTTGACAACCCTGACGATAGCTACCGGCTTCACATGAACGCCGGCATTGGCAAAGGTTCCATAGGCACTGGTCATTTCCAGAGGCGTTACGCCCTTGGTCATGCCGCCGATGGTCACAGCATAGTTCATATCATTGACACTGCCTTCCTTGACGAAGGTGCTGATGCCCATTTTTTCAGCCAGATAAATAATCTTTTCCATGCCTACTTCCTGCGCAATACGCACGGTCGGCACATTCAGGGAATTTTCTGCCACATAGCGCATGGTAACAGAACCGCTGAATCTGCGGCTGTAATTCTGAGGCTCCCAGCCGGCAATATTGATAGGCTTGTCCTCCACAACGGATGACGGTGTGAGGCCATTTTCCAGGGCTGCCGCAAACACAAACGGCTTAAAGGCTGAGCCTGGCTGTCTTTCTGCCATCGTAGCGCGGTTGAACTGATCTGTCCCCCGGCCACCGACCAAAGCCTTGATATAGCCTGTGGACGGCTCAATTGCCACCAATGCTCCCTGAGGCTGCTTGTTGCCGCTGCCGTCTGTCGAATAACTCGGCAGGTTCTGCATGGCTGCCTCGGCACTTTTCTGCATATCTATATCCAGGGTAGTATAAATCTTCAGCCCTTCCTGATAAACCGCATCTGCACCGTATTTTTCAATCATCAGCTGAGTTACATAGTCTATAAAGTAAGAAGCAAAGCCTTTCTCTGCCTGTGTCTCTCCCTTTACCAGCTTCAGCTCCTCCGCCTTGGTCTTGGAAGCGGTAGAGCTGCTGATATAGCCGTATTTGGCCATCTGATCCAGCACAACGCCCTTTCTTTCCCTGGCAGCCTGGATATTGTTCAAAGGTGAAAAGTAATTGGGACTTTTAGGTATACCAGCCAGCATGGCACATTCGTTCAGATCCAGATCCTCAACATCCTTGCCGAAATAGGTTCTGGCCGCTGCCTGCACGCCATAGGCTCCCTGTCCGAAATAGATCTGGTTCAGATAAAGCTCCAGTATTTCATCCTTGGTATATTTTCGTTCCAGCTGCAGAGCCAGGAACACCTCCTGTATCTTGCGCTTATAGGTCCTGTCCTGAGTCAGATACGCATTCTTTGCCAGCTGCTGCGTAATCGTCGAGCCGCCCTCCGCTACTCCCTGATTGGTTATATTGGAAAAAACGGCCCGCAGGATTCCCTTTGGGTCGACACCTGCGTGATCATAAAACCGCACATCCTCGACAGCTATGAATGCATCCTTCAAATGCTCAGGTATCTGGCTGATCTTTACCGGAACGCGATTCTGTTCTGCATGGACACTTGCCAGCTCATTGCCGTTGATATCATAAATCTGGGACGACGCCGCCGGCCTGACATCCTCCAGGTCCTGCTTGGTATTCAAGGTGGCTGTCAAAAAACCGCAGCCCACACCAAAAATCATCACTGCTGCTACAACAGCTAAAATTATCAATATCCGGCTTCCACTAGTCTTCTGCGGTGACTTGTGAGCCTGCCGTGATTTCTGGGCCGCTCCTGTACGCTTCTCCATGTGATGCCTCCTTAGTTCCTGTAATAGCCTGTCTGATTACACACAAATACAGAATATATTTTACCACAAAATTCTGTTCTTGTGTAGCAATTATTGCAGCTCAGCCAAAGTAGCCCCTGTGCCGCCCTCACTCATATCAGCAAAATTGAAGGCCGCCACATTGCGGTGCCGCTTTAAATACTCATGGACTCCCTTGCGGAGGGCACCTGTACCCTTGCCATGAATGATCAGCACCTGGCTGAGCCCTGCCATCACTGAATCATCAATGAACTTGCCCAAAACCACCTCTGCTTCATCTACCATCATGCCGCGGATGTCAATGTCCCGATGAGCCTGCTGCGTTTTACTGATAAAGCTGCTGCTTTTTCCTGGTGCGCCGCCGCCTGTTCTCTCCTTATGCGCCTTTTCCACAAATTTACAGTCCCTGACCTTGACATTGGTTTTGAGGCTGCCCAGCTGCAGCTCCAGCTCCCTGCCCCTGATAGAAAGCACAGTTCCCTTCTGGTCCAACCGGGTGACATATACGATATCTCCCGGTTCCAAAGTCTGCAGGTCAATCGGCTTGCGGAATGCCTTGACCGAAACAATGCCCTGTCTGACCTTGCCGGCGGCCTCATTGATTTGCTCACGAGCTGCCTGGATAGCCGCCTGACGCTTCTGTATTCCCTGATCATTGAACTGCTCCTTCAGCTCCTTGATGACAGCCTCCGATTCACGCCGCATACGCCGTACCAGAGCCGCTCCCTCATCCTTGGCCTTGCGGATGATGTCTGCCTTTTTCTGGTTCAGCTCCACCCGCATGGCCTCTGCCTTGGCTTCCATCTGCTCTGCCCTGCGAAGCCTTGTTTCAATATCCGCATTCATCTGCTCATAAAGCATCTTCTCTTTTTCCAGCTGATTGATGACCTGCTCAAACTGTGCATGGTCAGCCTGGATAAGCTGTCTGGCTCGAATGATCAGGGCTTCGCTCAGCCCCAGCCGACGGCTGATGGCAAAGGCATTGCTGGCACCAGGTATGCCAATCAGCAGACGGTAGGTAGGACGCAGCGTTGCCACATCAAACTCCACACAGGCATTCTCAATACCATCCCGCCCGAAAGCAAAGGTCTTCAGTTCGGAATAATGGGTAGTCGCCACCACAGAAGCCTTGATATCCAGCAAACGCTCCAAAATTGCCATTGCCAGTGCAGCGCCCTCCTCCGGGTCTGTGCCTGCCCCCAGCTCATCCAAAAGCAGCAGATCATCAGGTTCGGCCTGCTCTAAAATAGCAACCAGGTGGGTCATGTGGGCTGAAAATGTGCTCAGGCTCTGCTCAATGCTCTGTTCGTCACCGATATCCGCATAAATATTGTTGTAAACAGCAATTTCCGAACCAGATTCCACCGGCAGGAACAAACCAGACTGAGCCATCAGCACCAGCAGCCCCAGAGTCTTCATTGTAACGGTCTTGCCGCCGGTATTCGGTCCGGTCACCAGCAGCATGCTGTATTTGTCCCCGATGGCAATATCAATCGGCACTACCTTGTCCTCAGGCAGCAGCGGATGACGAGCTGACAGGAGCCTGGTCACCCCGGCCTCATTGATTATCGGCTCAGCCCCCTTCATCTCAAAGCTCAGGGCAGCCTTGGCAAAAACAAAATCGATTTCCGCCATGATTTCACAGTTATCCATCAGCTGGCTGTCATTTTTGCGTATCTGCGAAGAGGCCTCCCGCAGAATGCGTTCCACCTCATGGCGTTCCGCCGCCATAAGCTGCTTGATGTCATTGTTGAGGTTCACCACGGCCATAGGCTCTACAAAGAGCGTTGAACCGGTAGCTGACTGGTCATGCACGATGCCTGGAAAATACTGGCGGTATTCCTGCTTGACAGGGAGCACATAGCGGTCACCGCGCATCGTGACAATGGTATCCTGAAAATACTTCTGATATTCATTGTTATGCAGGAGACCTGACAGATGCTCCTTGATCTTGACCTGACTGCCCTTGATTTCCCGGCGTATCCTGCGCAGCTCCACGCTGGCATCATCCCGCAGGCTGCCGTGCTCATCGACAATGTGCTCCAGGCTGCGCTCCAGCTGACCCAAAATTTCCAGATTTCTGGCCCAGCTTTTCAAGCTTGGTGCTTCTGCCTCCAATTCCTTGAAAAATTTCTTTATCTCCCGCATAGCGTACATAGTGGTCAGGACATCCCAGAGCTCATCCGGAGCCAATACGGCACCCAGCCCTGTTTTTTTCAGGCTTTCACGAATATCCTTGATGCCCCCCAAAGGAGGATGAGCAGCTGACGCAACCTGCACAGCCTCAGCAGTCTGCCTGAGCCTTTCTCTGACCTCCTCCGGGTCATTCACCGGCACCAGCCCCTGCGCAAGCTCCCTGCCCAGCGTTGTCCCGGTCTTTTCACTGAGCCTGGACAAAATCCTCTTATATTCCAAAACCTTAAACGATTCTTTTTTCACTGCTTATAAAACTCCTCTGAAATAATGTCCTCTGGTGATGCCGCTGCCTTCCAGCCGCTCTGCCTCAGCACGCTCGAACTCATCAAGCTCCCCCCTGCAGGACATATATCTGATATAATTTTTGATGGTATTCTTCAGCTGGCTGCTGTCCATGTACCTGCCGTCAATCCTCAGCCCTTTGATGCCCATAGCTTTGAATTTCATGGCATGGGGCAGCATACTCAGACGGTTGGCGTTCAGCAGATGAGTATGGCAGAACTGGTCCATGACCAGAGGGAATCTGACATTTTTACGGTCCTTAAGGAAAAACTGCCTGCCGCCGGTGCTGCATGGCGCACTGCAGCTCCCGGTATCCAAGCCGCCCAGAAAGCTCCCCGGGCAGCAGTATTCAGAAACCATCAGCTCCAGATTGCCATCCACAAGGCACTCCAATGGCAGCGGTGCTTCTCCAGACAGCCTCGCCAGTTGAGTGAAATTCAGCTCTGGCGAAAGAACCGCCCGGCTGACCCCCAGCTCCTGCAAATGACGCAATGCCTCGCAGTTATAGCTGACAAGCGAATAATCCGCCTCTATCGGCAGGCCGGTCAGCTTTGCGGCTGCATACAGGCTGCCAATATTGTGTACATTGATGCCGTCGCCGCCGCAGCCGTTGATTTCCACCAGCCATTTATGAAAGGACGCCAGCTCACTGTCCCGTATAATCCTCGGTGTATTGTAAATCAGTCTGGCCCCTGCTGCATGAGCCAGTCCCGCTGCTTCTCTGCAGTCCGCCATGGCAACAGGCTGATGATTATATGTCTCTCCGCCAAAGACAATCCCTTCGGCGCCGGCCTCCAAAGCCGCCCGCAGCTTCTCAAGTGTATCTGCAACAACCGTGATGCCTGCCCCCTTCCTGCCGCTGCTGTGCAGTCCGCCCGGCTCGGCCAGCTTCTGCTGTCTCAGCTCATTGTGTGCCTTGACTGCTTCAATGCCGCTCCTGAGTGCTTCGCCTGCTGACCTGCCGAATTCTCCTGCCCTCTGATTGAATTTCGCCAGTCTCTCCGCCTCAAGCATCTCCACGCATCTGCGGCGAACCTCGTTCAGCTCACTGACAGGCACCATGACCTCGCCCTCTATCTCTGTTTCCAGCTCTTTAAGTTCAAAAATACTGGTTCCTAAACGGGAAATCTGTTTGGCGACAGTCTCTTTGGTCAAAGGACGCTTCAGCGCAGCTTGTCCCACAAAATCTGTTGCCGCAGCCGCTTTATTTCCTTCCGCATCCTCCATGAAAACAGTAAGAGGCTCTCCCACGGCAGCCCTGACCACGGCACGCAGTCCAATGCGCCGCACCGGCGCACCTGTATTGTACAGAGCCCGGGCGTTTTCCATCAAAGCTCCATCGTAAACCTTGAAGGCCCGGTCACCGCCAAATACTCTGCCTTCAACGGCAAAAGCTGCTGTCATACCCGGTTCAGCGGCCTTGACGGAAACCAAATCCTGCTGATTGATGCCCCCGGCGGACCTTGCCTGCGTCCTGCCCTTTTTGCCGCCCGGCTTTTGCCCCTTCACAACATAGAGCTGGTGCACGGTTGCTGTCAGCCTGCCGCCAATCTTGACCCAAAAATCCACCTGATCGCCCACGGCCAGTCCAGCAGTCAGCTTCATAACAGCCAGTCCGGCTGCCTCATCATATTCCAGCACCCTGCCCAGCATCAGGCCCCGGTTATTCGGACGCTTATCGCTCATCATGCTGCGTCCCTGCTTTTTTTCCAGATAGGCCGTGGTAAAATCTCTGTTGAAAATCTGCGCCAGAGCCATCTTATCCGCCTCAGCCTCTGTCCTCTGCCCTGACAGAAAGCTGTCTACAGCCCGCCGATAGCAGCCTACTGCCACCGCAACATACTCAGGCTTTTTCATGCGCCCTTCTATTTTAAGCGAAGCGACCCCTGCCGCCAAAAGCTCCGGCAGAAGCTCAAGGGTATTCAGATCTCTTGGACTGAGCAGATATTTGCCTGCACTGTCTCTCAGCAGATCATGGTCCTGTTCATCCACCAGCGTATACGGAAGACGGCACGGCTGAGCACACCGCCCGCGATTGCCGGAGCGGCCGCCTATCATACTGCTCATCAGGCATTGACCGGAATAGCAGACACATAATGCACCATGGACAAAGACCTCGATTTCAGCCTTGGCATGGGCACAAATATGGCGTACTGCCTCCAGGCTGACCTCACGGGACAGTACCACCCGGCTGAAGCCCAGGGCCTCCAGGGCCTGTACACCATCCAGATTGTGGACTGTCATCTGAGTGCTGGCGTGAAGGGGCAGCTCCGGTACAGTTTCCCGCACCAGGCGCGCCACGCCCAAATCCTGTACCAGCACGGCATCCGCTCCCGCCTCAGACAAAAAGCGCAGGTAGCTTTTCACCGATGCCAGCTCCTGATCATCTACAATCGTATTTACTGTAACATGGACCTGCACACCTCTGAGATGTGCAAAGCGGATTGCTTCCCTCATCCCCTGCTCATCAAAATTGTCCGCATAGGCGCGGGCTCCGAACATGCTTCCTGCCAAATATACTGCATTGGCTCCACTTTCTACCGCTGCTATAAATGCCTCCCGGCTTCCCGCCGGTGCCAAAAGCTCAACCACAACAAAACCTCCGAATCTATTCCAAACCAACCGACTCATCATCAAAATATAATCATCAGATTATTATATCAAAAAACAAACATAAAAAAAAGAACTGCCCGCGCTAAGCTGACAGTCCGTCCATCAAATTGCCATACTCCATCTGTTGTATATCATAAAATATCAGCCTTCAGCTGCAGAGCTTCTCCCACCTGCTCCTCAGTGATCACCCCGCTGCCCCCAAGGTCGGCAATAGTCTGCGCTACCTTGAGGATGCGGTCATAGGAGCGGGCTGACAGCTTCTTTTCACTGAATGCCATTTTCAGCAGATCCTGTGCCTCTGCGGTCAAATGGCTGCACCGCTGCAAAATCCCGTGGTTCATCTGTGCATTGCAAAACAGGCCCAGCTTTGCAAAGCGTGCCAGCTGGATTTTTCTGGCTGCTTCCACCCGCTGGCGGATTGAAGCCGAATTTTCTGTTTGCCTGGATGAAGTGAGCTCCTGATAGGACACCCTGGGCACCCGGATGCGGATATCAAATCTGTCCAGCAAAGGACCGGATAATTTACGGGTATACTTCTTTATCTGAGGCGGTGTGCACTCGCAGCTATGGTCAGGCTCGCCGTAATAGCCGCAGGGGCATGGATTGAGTGCGGCAATCAGCATAATCCTGGAGGGAAAGCTCAAAGTACTGTTGACTCTTGCTACAGTTACACAGCCGTCCTCCAAGGGCTGCCGCAGGCTTTCCAGCACATTTTTGCTGAACTCCGGCAGCTCATCCAAAAACAGCACACCATTGTGGCTCAGGGTCACCTCACCCGGCCGCGGTATGGTACCGCCGCCAATCATGGCAGCAGCAGATACAGTATGATGCGGGCTTCGGAAGGGGCGCGCACGGAGCAGTCCGCTGTCTTTCGGCAGAAGCCCGGCAATGCTGTAAATCTTGGTCACTTCAAGGGCTTCATGCCTGGCCATCTGAGGCAGGATACTGCTCATGCGCCGAGCCAGCATGGTTTTGCCGGCTCCCGGGCTGCCTGCCAAAAGAACATTATGTCCGCCTGCCGCTGCTATCTCAAAAGCCCTTTTGGCAAAGAACTGCCCCTGCACATCCGCAAAATCCCCCTGGCTGTCCTCATCGCAGGCAGCTTCATGCTGCCTGGACGAAGGCTGCAGAACAGTCCTGCCATTCAGGAAAGCTACCAGCTCCGCCAGATTTTGGATGCCATAAACGGTAATTTCTTCCGCCAGTAAAGCCTCATTGACATTTTCTTCGGCAGTTACCACAAATTTCATACCGGCTTTAGCTGCCTGTATGACCATGGGCAGCACCCCCTTTACTCTGCGGCATTCGCCCTCCAGAGAAAGCTCCCCGATAAAAATATACTCGCTGATACGCTCAGAAGGCACCATGCCGTAAGCTGCCAAAAGAGCCACTGCAATAGGCAGATCCAGTCCGGCACTGTCCTTCCGCATACCGGCCGGAGCCAAATTGACGGTTATCTTATCCTGCTGCAGACTGATACCGGAATTCTTGATGGCCGTCCTGACCCGCTCCTTGGCCTCCCGCACCATGGCATCCGGCATGCCCACCATTTCAAAGCCGGGCAGCCCATTGGCCACATCGACCTCCACATCAATTAAAACGCCATCTACTCCCAAGGTGGTAGCACCGCAGGACCTTGCATACATATTCCTCACCTCATTCATCACTTTTGTGTAATTATATTACCTGCAATGCCTTATGTAAAGAATATTTTTCGTTATATTGCCATTTATTCCGAATAATATAAATATATAATATTGGCTGCCGTATTTTCTCTGCCGAACGCGGCCTGCAAAAAATTTCCCTGCGGCCAGGCTTCGATATGTCATTTTATGAAAAATATCTGCGGCAAATATGTTATAATGATAAAAAACTGCAAGGGAGCAAAGATTATGATTACAGGCAAAACAACTAATTTCGGCGTCATCGGCAACCCTATCGGGCATTCCCTTTCCCCTGCCATGCAGAATGCAGGCATCCGGGCGGCAGGGCTTGATTATGTCTATATCGCCATGCCGGTATTGAACGAGGAGCTTGCCCAGGCGGTCACAGGCCTGAAAGCTTTGGGCTTCAGAGGCTTTAATGTTACCATTCCCCACAAACAGGCCATCATGCCCTATCTTGACGAAATCCATGAGGATGCCCAAATCATCGGTGCCGTCAACGCCGTACTCAATGACAACGGCCATCTTATAGGCTACAATACAGATGTTATCGGCTTCATTCAGGGCATGAAGGACCGCGGCTTCCAACCGGCAGGCAGGCAGGCACTTCTCCTGGGCGCAGGCGGAGCTGCCCGGGCCATCATCTGGGGACTGATCAAGGAAAATGTCAAAAGCCTCACCATTGGAGTACGCAATGCAGCCAAAGCACAACAGGTGGCAGAATACTTCGGCAAATATATGGACATACATATTTTGGATTGGCACAGCGCTGAATTTGCGGCTGCTCTTGGCCAGGCCGAGCTTTTGATCAATTCCACCCCCCTCGGCATGGTTCCCAGGACTGATGCAATGCCGCCGGTCGACTGGTCAAGGGTTGATCCGCAAGCCTTCGTTTATGATATCATTTATACCCCCGCCGAAACGCTTTTCCTCAAGGCTGCCCGCCAGCACGGCTGCCGAACGCTCAACGGAGAAGCGATGCTGGTAGGCCAGGGAGCAGAGGCCTTCCGGCTGTGGACAGGGAATACACTCCCGCCAGTGCCGATGGCAGAAGCCCTGCGTGCAGCCTTGCAGCAGCAAAAATAAACCTTCCATACCATACAGGAACAGGGCCGGACATGAAGTTCACTTCACATCCGGCCCTGTTTTCATTTCAAATCATCCATACCGCCCTGCCAACGGGCAAACAGATTATTTTTGACCCCCAGATTATCGCATATCTTACCAACCAGCATATTGACCAAATCCATAATCGTGTCAGGACGATGATAAAATCCCGGACTGGCCGGAATGATCACCGCCCCCATGCGGCACAGCTTCAGCAGATTTTCCAAATGCCCGGCGTGCATGGGTGTCTCCCGCGGCACGATGATCAGCCTGCGCCCTTCCTTCAGCATGACATCAGCCGCCCTCGTCAGCAGGTTGCCGGTTATCCCATTGGCAAGACAGCCGCAGGTGTTCATGGAGCAGGGGGCAATCACCATCGCATCTGCCTGAAAGGAGCCGCTGGCAATCGCCTCCCCCACATTATGCACATTGTAGATTTTGTCTGCCACCGCAGCAATATCCTCCAGCGTGGTATCGCACTCATAGCGGATAACGCCTACGCCGCTGTCAGAAATTACTACATGAACCTGATGACCGGCATTTTTCAGCACCTCTATCAGCTTCAGCCCATAAATGCTGCCGCTCGCTCCCGTAATACCCACAACAATCTTCATCAGCTGTGAACCTCCTAAAATTATTCTTCATACCCATACAGCCTCAAAGGCGTTCTTGATATGATTGAGACTCATCTGCCCTGCCGGGCTGCGTAAAATTTCCAGCACATCAAAGCGAAAATGACAGTTATCCAGCTTTTTGCCATGAATGTACCAGGCAGCCGTCCTGGTGATTTTTCGCTGCTTGCAAAAGTCCACAGCCTCGCCCGGCCGCCCAAAGCGCAGGGAACGCCTGGTTTTGACCTCCGCAAAGACCAGCAGATCACCGCGGCTGGCAATAATGTCTATCTCGCCGAACTGGCAGCGATAATTGGTCTCCACAATCCTATAGCCGTGAGAACCAAGATACTCCGCTGCCAGCCGTTCCCCCTTATTTCCCAATGTCTTATTGTCCATAGCAGCCTAATCCGTTGCTTCCTTCATCTCTGTCTTCCCATGGCGCTTGTCAATCCGGTATACATAGGCAAGGATTTCTGCCACTGTAGTATACAGCTCAGTGGGGATTTCCTTGTCCAGCTCAAGAGCCATCAGCATATTGACCAGTGACTTATTCTGATACACAGGCACCTGCCCCTTACGGGCCGCTTCCAGGATATTTTCTGCGACATGCCCCTTCCCCTTTGCCACCAGCTTAGGCGCCTGATTTTTTTCTATATCGTATTTTAAGGCAACTGCCTTTTTTTCCGCCTGAGGGTCAAGCTCCGGTTCCTCCTGAGGCTTTCGTCTGTCCCTGAGCAATTAATTCACCGTCCCCACCTTCAAGTCATTCAAATGAATCGATGTATCATACAGTGCCCTGCGCACCTCCGGCAGATATTCACTGAAGGCCTGCACAGCATCCTGGCTGGAAAAGCTCACCCGCAAATTCAGGTTGTTCCCTTCAAACAGCTGGCAGACAATATCTACCGCGCCTATATTGTCCGTCAGCACACATACTCTGAACCATGTGTCCTTCCTGACCCTTCCAGCTTCATCCTCATGAGGCGGCTCATCATAAATATTGATATAAGCAGGATAGCTTTGTTCGTTTTCTCCAATATACAGCGGCATGACGAAGCTGATGGACTTCTGGCCGTCCGTCCTGAAGCTGCCCTCACTGGTAATGGCCCCCTTCATTGAGGATACCATCGTCTTGATTTCCTTGTTGGCATTTTTCAGATCCCTGGCCTTGATGTCCCTCAGAGTTCCCAACTCCGCCAACTGCAGGAAAGCCCACAGCTTCGGCAGTCCCTCCATGCCCTGCTGCTGCCCTGCCTGCTGCACGGCAGCTGGAATATTCGCCTGCACCATGCGCAGCAGCAGGTTGAGCTGCTTGGCATCCTGCTGACTCAAAAGCTCCTGCCTACCATTGACAAAATTCTGCAGCAGCTGTGTATCCTTGGCGGACAGGCTGCTGTCCTTCAGCAGCAGCTGTGCCATATCCCTGAGAGCATCCGCGGCCTGCTGACTGTTCAACGGCTGTGCCTGAGGCTGTACCGCCTGCTGCGGAGCCGGCCTGACCACACCTGTTTCCTGGCTGTAGCCGTAACGGCTGAAAATCTGCCGGAACAACGGATTATTCTCCAGCTCCCTGGCATGGTTCATCAAGGTTCTGCCTCCCTGGTCAGGCTGTGCCGTATTGGACTGAACATTCTTTCCCGTCTGATTCTGCCGCCCATCGGCTGACACGGCACCGCTGCCGTCAGACTGCCCCCTGAGCTGCTCCGCCCCACTTGGGCTGCTTGCGCCGCCCGCTGTCTGTCCCTTCTGGACCTGGGCCCCGGTCATCTGACTGTCCGGCACGGCTGCTTTGTTCTCTGTGACTTCCTGACCCATTCCATTGCCCGCAGCGGCGGCTGCCATATTGACAGCCGGCTGCCCCTGCGCTGCCGGAGCGCCGGTCTGTATCATCCCATTGCCGCCGGTATTGGCCGCTGCACCATTGCTTCCATTGGCAGTCCCAGGGAGATTTGCCCGGTTCCCAGCGGCAGCAGCGCCTTGAGCCGTATCGCCCGGAGCCTGTGCTAAGCCGGCCTGGCTGCCTGCTGCCTGGGATCCACTCTGGCCTGCCTGCTGTTCTCCGACGGTATTCTGGACCGGCTGCCCTGCATTATCAGCTGCCAAAGGCTTGGGAAACAGGACATCAATCAGCTGCTTCAAAGCCGTCAGCTGCTCATTGCCCTGAGCCGTTCCCTGTCCGGCTGTCCCCTGCACGGCTAAAAACTGCAGAAGCTGCACAAAATCCTCAGGCAGCTTCTCTGAACTGCCGTCATTCAAAAGCTGGAAGGCCAGCTTATTGAGCTGTACCAGCTCCAAGCTTGAGCTTTTGCTCACAAGTCCGGCTTCCCCAATGATATTTTTAATGTTTGCCATCAATACCTGCAGCTCGTCGGACAGCTCACCAGCCTGCTGCTCTCCGGTCAGCTGCTCGGCAGTGACGCTATGAGCGTCAGCAAAATTGCCCAGCTGCTGAAAAATACGACTCAAGGTGGTCAGCTGTTCGATGGAATAGCGTTCACTCGCCATGGCACTGCCCAACCCCTCACCCAGGGAGCTGTCCAGAGAAAAAGCATTTTTCACTACATTGTTTATCATTTCCTTCAGCTGCTCAGGCAGAGCTGCATCTGCCCCCAATTTGCCGGCAGAAACCTTTTCCAATACGGCAGACATATTATCAACCGAGTTGGTGAATTTTACATCTGTCTGCTTGGCAAAACCTGAGCCTGAGCCGCCATCCCTGCTGACCGCAATACGGTCGGTCCTGGTCTCTGAGGTACGAGAGGCAGGCTGTATGGACGGAGCTCCTGCTGCATTGACATTTGTTGGCATACTGCACCTCCTAAAACAACTGAAATCCTTATCCTTACGGCTGTGCCGCTATTGACCTTACCGGCTCAAAGGACATACGGTGAATAGGGCATGGACCATATCTTCTGAGCGCGGCAATATGCTCGGCTGTACCATAGCCCTTGTGGGCGGCAAAGCCATATTCCGGATATGCTTTATCATATTCGTCCATCAGGCGATCCCTGGCTACCTTGGCAATGATGGAAGCTGCCGCAATGGAAGCTGATCTGGCATCTCCCTTTATCAGGGAGAGCTGGGGAACGGTCAGCTCCTTCAGATGCACCGCGTCTATCAGAACCTGCTCCGGCTGCGGCTCCAGTCCGGCAAGGGCCTCATACATCCCCTGCATAGTCGCCTGCAGGATATTGATTCTGTCTATCAGCTCCGGCTGGATAAAGACCTGCCTGACAGACACTGCCTGCGCCAAAATTTTCTCGTAAAGCTCCTCACGCACTCCGGCGCTGAGCTTTTTGGAATCATTCAGCCTGGACAGCAGCAAATTAGGAGGCAAAATCACCGCCGCAACAGAAACAGGGCCCGCCAGAGGCCCTCTGCCGGCTTCATCCACGCCGGCAACGATTTTTCGCCCGCGGCTGTACGCTTCATTTTCGTACTGATACATTGCCGACAGCCGCAGCCTTTCGACCTGCCGCCTCGCCTGCTGCTTTTCATAGCGCTCTGCCAGCTTTTGTGCCGCAATGCGTCCATCCTGACGGCAGGCAGCCGCCAGAGCTTCATCGGCCTGTTCTGACTTAAACAGCCGCTCTAATTCTTTTATCGTAAACTTTTCTATATTCATATAGTATTTCTCCCCAGATTTCAGGGTTTATATCGGTCATGCCATGCTCTGCACCGTCTCCGGCGGCATATCCAGGCTGACCGTCCCCAGCTTGCCGCTGCGAAAATCTGTCAGTACGATGCGCTGCGCCTTTTCCGTATCTATGATGCCTCCCCGTACAAGACAGCCGCGCTTCCTGCCAATCAGCTCCAGCAGCTCATGCGGCTCCGCCGGCAGCTCACCTGTCAACTTGTAGCGCTCCCGCAGTCTTTCCGGATACATGGCTGCCATCGTCTGCAGGAATACACCCGTAATCAGCTCACGATCAACCACCTCATCATTGATGGCACCTGTAAAGGCCAGCTTCAGACCGGCCGTCATGTCCTCAAACTTTGGCCACAGGATGCCCGGCGTATCCAAAAGCTCCAAACTGCCGCCCAGGCGAATCCATTGCTTGGCACGGGTAACGCCCGGACGGTCGGCAGTCTTTGTTTTATTCGCTCCCGCCAGACGATTTATCAGAGATGATTTGCCCACATTAGGAATACCCAGAATCATCACTCTGGCCGCCCGCGCCTTTGCTCCCCTAGCTACCAGCTTCTCCGTCATCGGCCTGGCCAGATTCTCCGTCAGGCTCACAAGCTGCTTGATGCCCTGCCCCTGGGTCGCATCCACCGCCACCGCAGGAGTCCCCTGCTGGCGGAAATAGCTTATCCATTGCCTGGTGATCTGGCTATCCGCCAGATCCGCTTTGTTCAGCGCAACCAGGCGCGGCTTGCCCGCTATAATCTCCTTGAGCATGGGGTTGGCACTGCTGTAAGGAATGCGGGCATCCAAAAGCTCGATTACCACATCCACCAGCTTAAGATTGTCCGTAATTATATCCCTTGCCTTCTTCATATGCCCTGGAAACCACTGTACATTCGGCAGTACCTGTTCCAGGGCAGGTTCTGCCTGCTCCCTTGACGCTCTGTAATCCTTCATATACTAAAACACTCCCGTTCATCATCATTGATCTGAAATCCTGCTTCACATATCCGGTTCTTCACGCTGCAGCACCTGACACGCAACGCTGCTTCAGCTGTCAGGACCACTGCCCAATATCCATATTATATAAATATAAAGAAAATAAGTTCTCTAAATGAATTATATCATAAACCAACTAAATGTAAAGATATTTAATTCGCCTGCAGCCCTTATATTGACAGGAATTTTAAACAAAACAGGCTGGGACGAAGCCCAGCCGCTTTTCCGTTTTTCACAAAACCTTGCTGTATACATATCTGGCAATCACGGCCTGACTGAATACCAAAACAGCCAGCATACCGAATGACACATACAAGCTGGTGCCATTCGCAACAAAACCAATCACCGCCGGTCCCATCAGGATACCCAGATAACCAAAGGTACTGACTGCCGATACAGCCTGGCTGACAGGCATTACCTTCTGCCGTCCCATCAGGGAGAAAAACACCGGCACCATGTTGGCGCTGCCAATGCCAATGAGGAAAAATCCCAGATACAGCATCCATTCAAAGGGAGAAGCAATCAGCAGCACAAAGCCTCCGGCCGCCAGACAGGCTCCGCCAATAGTCACTGCAGGACTGCCCAGCTTCGTAACCGCCCAGTCCCCTGTCAGCCGCATAATCAGCATGGCCGCTGAAAATACCGTAAAGCCTACACCAGCCATGCTCATATCAAAATGCTTCACCTCTGTGAGGAAAACGCCGCTCCAGTCCATGACAGCCCCCTCTGTCAAAAAGGAAACAAAGGCAATCATGGCGATAAACACAATAATCCCCCTGGGAAACGCCAGCAGGGAGCCCTGGCGTTGTTCACCGCCATTGTTCAGGAGGTGCCTGTAAAAGACCAGCAGCACACCGCCGATAATGCCGCCGGCAATCAAAGTGGCCTGCAGATGGTTAAGACCAAGATTCAGCCAGAGACTGAAAATGCCTGCTCCCACAAAACCACCAACGCTCCAAAAGGCGTGCATGCCTGACATCAGGCGCCTGCCGGATTCTCTTTCCACAATCACCGCCAGGACATTTACTACAACATCCACTGCCCCCATCAAGGCGCCCAGAAGCAAGATCAGCAGTGCTGCCAGCCAAAGATCATTCGCCTGAGTGAGCAGGATCAGAACCAGTGCATAGCCGATGCCTGCCACTGTCAGTACCTTGCGGCAGCCCCATTTTGACGAAGCTGCACCGGAAAATGGCATCGTAAAAAGTGAGCCAATGCCCACGCATAAAAGGAGCAGTCCCAGTATATCCTCTGAGAGCTGCAGTCTCATCTTGATCAGGGGCACAAGCGGAGCCCAGGTAGCCGCCCCAAAGCCGCCTACAAAAAACAACGCCTTGGCTGCCCACTGCTGCCATTTTTGTTCCTTTTTGCCGCTGTTCAGCATAATATTTTCTTTCACTATTCTTTTTCCTGTTCCTGTAATGTACAAATAATTTTATTGATACGGTATTTATCCAAGCCTTCGATGCGGAAAATAAACTGTTCCCACTGAACACTTTCATCCTTTTTAGGTATATAGCCGAACAGTGCCGTCACAAAACCGCCCATGGTCTGATAATGGTCCTGGTCCTCGTCCGGCAGCTCATCTATGTCAAACTTATCCTTGAAGTCGTCAATAGAACACAAGCCATCAATATTCCAGGAATTGTCATCCCTGGAGGTAATCTGAGCCAGCTCCGGTTCGTTGATATTGTTGGTATCCCCTATCAGCTCCAGCAGAATATCCTGCAGGGTGATGAACCCTATGACACCGCCATATTCATCCAATACAGCAGCCTCATGGATGCCTGTCTCCTGGAACTGCTCCAAAATGCGGAAGCTCTCCATAGAGCGCGGGATGACCATCGGCTTTCTGATAAATTTGGTCAGGTCCAGCGGCTGGTTATCCAAAGCCGCATTGAAAACATCCTTTATATAGATTACGCCGCAGAAATCATCCAGACTCTCCCTGCCTACCGGAATAATCGCTTCCGAAGTCGCACGAATAAGCGTCATATTCTGCTCAAGACTGTCCGTCAGGTCAATCCACATCACCTGCGTACGGGGTGTCATCAGAGAATATGCCGTCTGATCACTCATGTGGAAAACCCGATCAACAAGATTCTGCTCCTTTTTTTCAAAG
>JAQUZO010000069.1 GCA_028691285.1 Anaerovibrio sp.
GTATGTGGTTGGCCTGGATCCCGAACGGAATCAGGTTATCGCAGGCAGCAATGAGGAGGTTTTTGCCAGGGGCCTGAAGGCGGGTAAGCTGAACTGGGTTGCGCTGGAAGGACTTGCTTCTCCCGTAGAGGCAGCGGTCAAAATCCGCTATGGGGCCAGGGAGGCACCAGCCGTCCTGCAGCCGCAGCCTGACGGAACGGTCCGTGTGGAATTCAGAACTCCTCAGCGGGCGGTAACGCCTGGGCAGTCAGCGGTATTTTACCGCGGCGATATGGTGCTGGGGGGCGGCATTATCCTGGACAGCTTTCGCTGAAGGCAGCCTGGATTTCGTCTGCAGGACTGGATAGGGATGGATTTGTCTGCGGGAATCATGGGATGTTATTGTTAAAAGCAGGGCAGGTAATATCGCGAGATATAGGCTGACCCAGTAAAGGAATGATTTGTATGAGCGGATTTATACAATCACTAAAAAAGAGATTGATAGCTGTAGGAGTTATCCTGGCGGTGCTGGCGGCGGCAGGCGGCTGGTGGTACATGAATATATATACCAAGACCCCGGAGTATGCACTGAAGATGGTGCAGGAGGCGGTTGTTTCCCACGATAAGGAGCGGTTCTACCAGTATGTTGATATAGACCATCTGCTGGACAGTGCCAGCAATGATATGATGGACGGCCTGATTCAGATGATGGTGCCTGTCACCGGTGATACCAGGGAGGCTGTCAGCGGCCTGACGAAGATGTTCAAGGAGCCGGTGGTCATGAGCCTGAAGTCTGCCCTGGACACTTATGTGCTGTATGGCACATGGGACAGCAGTCAGGAGAGCAAAGAGAGCATCAGCAGCATTGTGGATGCAGATATGATTGTACACCGCATAGGTCTGCCTTCAATACAGTTCCAGAAGCTGACAAGCATAGCGGTGGACGCCGATAAGGGTACTGCCATAGCGAAGATCGAAGTTCTGCAGGAGGAGGCAAATGAAGAATTTGTCCTGGATGTGGAGCTGATTGAAAGGGAGAACGGCAGCTGGCAGATTTATGAGATAACCAACTTCAAGGCCTTTATCGAAAAGCTGCATAACCTGCGTCAGGGACAGATAAAGCGGTATCTGGACGAATCGGCTGATTTGATGCAGCGGCATGATGAGGTTATCGCTCAGGCAGATAAGGAAATCTCCGATATTCTGACGAAGGGCTCCCTGGGCAGCAATGCCTCCCGCGGTGAGGTGAAGGCTGTGCTGGAGGCAAAGATTATTCCGGACTGGCAGGCCAGAAAGGCGGAGCTGGAAGCAATGCAGGTGCCGGAGTCAGCCGGCAGCCTGCACCGTCTGCACTTGAAGATTTGTGAGGCCCGTATAGAGGCTGCAGCAGATTATGCGCGTTGGATGGATGATAAAAAAGCAGCTACGATCCGCTCGGCGGATAACAGCCTGAAAATGGCAAAAACGCTGGAGAAGGAAGCTGAATTTTTGACAAAGCAGGTCAATGCTCATGTAAAATAAGAGTTTTTAGCGAGGAGCAGCAGATGAATAATGAAGATTTGAATAAAGGCCGGCAGAGCGGGGAGCAGAGAATGGAGCATACCCAGCCTTTGCAGCGTATCAGCCCCGATGCGGTCAGCCAGCAGACCAGGCTGCTGAATGTCAATAAGGTGCGGGAGCTTGACCCGATTGAAGTGCCGCGCCAGCCGTCCCATCCGCCGCAGTATCCCGGCTCTGCACCTGCACAGCCGAAGCAGGAGAAAAACGGCCGGGGCAGGATGATTGCTCTTTTGGCGGCAGGGTTCCTGGGGGCGGCGTTCTTGGGAGCGGCTGTTTCCGGCTATCTGAGTGAGCAGCAGGCAAAAAAAGCGGCGCTGGACAATCAGCATTTGACAGCCTATCAGCAGCTGCAGGAGGCGGATTCTCAGCAGGCAGGCCTGAGTCAGCGCAGGACTGAGCTGGAAGCGCAGTATGAGCAGCTTTTAGCGCAGCAGAAGGAAGCACAGTCTCTAGCGGATAAGCTGCAGGGTCAACAGCTGCAGCAGGAAAAAGCACAGGAGGATAAGTCTGCGGCAGGCAAGGTCCTGGAAAAAATAACGGGTGATGCCGGCAGGCAGAAGCAGCAGGCGGAGGATACGGCAGGACAGGCAGCAGAGGCAAAGCAGAAGCTGCAGACACTAAATCAGTCTGTGCAGGCTGCCAGCGCGGCAATTGATGAGGTAGATGCCCAGCTCGGCAGGCTGGAATCCATGCGCCAGCAGGCAAAGGCGGTAAAGGCTGATGTGGACAGGGCGTACAGCGAGAACAAGGATATGATTGATACGGTGCTGCACTACGCAGCGTTAGGCTTTGATACATTCAAGGGCATATTTGCCAACTAAGGAGGAAATATTAGCATGAAGAAGATTTTGGTTCTGGCACTTGCGGCCGTTATGGCGATGAGCGCCCTGCTGGCTGGCTGCGGCAGCAGGCAGGCCGAGAAAAAGGAGCTGCAGGGGCTTGCTGTGGGCGTTATGCCTGATATAGATTCTGTACCTATTATCATTGCGCAGGAAAAAGGATATTTTGCCGAGGAAGGCCTCAAGGTCGACATCCAGAAGTTCAAAAGTGCCATGGATAGAGATGCGGCTCTCCAAAGCGGCAATCTGGATGGTGCTGTTTCTGATATGCTGGCTGTGGCATTTGCCAAATCCGGCGGTTTCGATGTGAAGGTAACTGCCTTTACCGATGGCAACTACAGACTGATTGCAGGCAGGGAGGAACAGGCTGCGGTACCTCAGGATCTGGCAGGCAAAGATGTAGCCGTGTCCCAAAATACCATCATCGAGTATGTGACCGATGCGATTACTGCCAGTCAGAATATGACGGAGGGCAGCATCAACAAGGTAGTGATTCCTCAGATCCCTACCCGCCTGGAAATGCTCCAGAATGGCAAGCTTGCTGCGGCAACTCTGCCTGAGCCGATGGGCTCTATTGCCGTTGCCAATGGCTGTAAGTTTATTACGGATTCAGAAACTCTGGGCATCAATCCCGGCGTGATGATGTTCACTGCCAAGGCGGTCGATGGCAAGAGGGCCGAGTTGCTGGCATTTTACCGTGCCTATAACAAAGCGGTGAAGTATCTGAATGAGCACCCTCAGGAGGAATATATTGATCTGATCATCGAAAAGAGCGGTTTTCCGGCGGCTGCCAAAACTGCTCTGAAGCTGCCAAAATACCGTGAGGCAGGTCTGCCGGCGGAAAAGGATGTGACAGAGTGCATCAGCTGGATGAATCAGAAGGGCCTCATCAAAAATGCTTACAGCTATGATGAACTGGTTGCAGATTTGAATAAATAGTCATGATAAAAGTTGATAATGTGTCAGTAAAATATAGAACTGACAGCGATATGTATACAGCCATTGCCAATGTAGACCTGGTTGTGCCGGATGGGGGGACCTGTGCGGTCATAGGACCTTCCGGCTGCGGCAAGTCGACACTGCTGAAATGCATTGCCGGGTTGATTCCAGATTATGAGGGACAGGTCTTTATCAATGGGGAGGAAGTAAATCCCAAAACGCAGACCATTGGCTTCATGCCTCAAAACTATGGCCTCCTGCCTTGGAAAACAGTGGTGGAGAACATTCGGCTGGGCATGAAAATCAAAAAGGCACCGGAGCTTTTGGACCGCAATGTCATCAAGCAGCTGATGCGTCAGCTGGGCATTGAAGGGCTGGGACAGCGTTTTCCTGTAGAGCTTAGCGGCGGTCAGCAGCAGAGGGTGGCACTGGCAAGGGTTTTTGCACTGCAGCCGGATGTGCTTTTGATGGATGAGCCCTTTTCTGCCCTGGATGCTATTACCAGGGAGGAGATGCAGGATATTTTCCTTAGGCTGTGGAAAAAATTCAATGTATCGACGATTTTTGTCACGCACTATGTTGAAGAGGCGCTGTATTTGGGTCAGAAGATAGTTGTTTTGTCCGCCAATACGGGAGGTATCGCTCAGATGATTGAGAATCCTCTTTTCGGCGGCAAAAATATCCGTCAGCAGCCGGAATTTTTTGAGATGGGGCTGAAGCTGAGAAATTTGATAAAAAAGGACTGGAATCAGATATGGGAAAATCAGTGAGCATGTGGTATCTGTCAGCTGCGGCTTTTTTGGCTGCTGTGTGGGCGGCAGCTGCGGAAATTGTGGCGCTGCCCATTATTCCCAGCCCGCTGCTGGTGGCGGAGAATCTGACAGAGATTTTTATGGACTACATTGCGGTTCACAGTATCTACAGCCTGTGGCGTATTGGGGCAGGTCTTTTCCTGGCGGTGGCAGTGGGGCTTCCCGTAGGCGTTCTGATGGGGTATTTTCCAAAATGTGACCGCTTCCTTTCACCTCTGGTGTATTTGACCTATCCTATCCCCAAAATTGCCCTGCTGCCGATTCTCATGCTGCTTTTTGGGGTAGGGGAATCCTCCAAGATCACCATGATTTTTTTGATTATTGTTTTTCAGGTCGTGGTAGCAGTGAGGGACGGTATCCGCTCCATTCCCAAGGAAACCCTGTATCCGCTGTACTCTCTTGGTGCATCCTTCCGGGATATCTTCTTTGAGGTGCTGTGGCCGGCTTCCCTGCCGAAATTCATCACTGCGGTCAGAGTTGCTCTGGCGACTGCCATTTCTGTGCTTTTTTTTACGGAAACCTTCGGGACGAAGTATGGCATGGGCTACTTTATCATGGATGCCTGGCTGCGGGTGAACTATCTGGAGATGTATTCCGGTATTGTAGTGCTGAGCCTGATAGGGCTGGTGCTGTTCACCACGATCGACCTGATCGATCAGCATGCCTGCCGCTGGCAGTATAAGCAATAGCCGCCTGCTGGTCAATTGGTCTGAGGCTGCTTGGTAGATTGGTCCAAATATTTATATATTTATAGAATTTTGCTGCAGTTTATGATAAAATGAACGCAGACGAGCCGTAGTAGGATTGCTTCATAAGGGATGGATGATGAAATGGGAGAAAAGATAACCAAAAAGGATTTAGAGGGTATCAAGGTAGTCAATGTTGTTGAATTGCTCGTGGATGAGCAGTTCCCCGTCGTTATGCAGAGATTTCCCCATGCGTGCCGCTGCAAAAGATGTCTGGCAGATATCAAGGCTTTAGCGTTGAATAATATCAAGCCGCATTAT
Organism: Anaerovibrio sp.; assembly: GCA_028691285.1. Classification (GTDB taxonomy): domain Bacteria; phylum Bacillota; class Negativicutes; order Selenomonadales; family Selenomonadaceae; genus Anaerovibrio. The sequence continues at coordinate 5,137 of JAQUZO010000069.1, forward strand.
GCAGCAACGGAGAACGGCAATCTTTATGAGAGAATAAACCTGATGGATGTGCTTGTGCGGGTTGATGTACTGCGGGCAATGACGGAAGCTGCAACAAAGGTAATAGAAAATCCTCGTCATGACTGAGTGGGCTCAGACGGCGGCAAAAATTCAGGACACCTGTCTCTGGGCACAGAGGCGGGTGTTTTTTTATTTCTGAGTAGATTTTCAGTAAATTTTCCAGAAATTTTTTTTCAGGCAGGATTTAGGAAAAATATGCAGAATTTGTACCGTTGGAAAAGACTGTGGGCTGACTTTCTGATATAGAGCAAAGAAAAGAATATAAATGTACAAATCTTACCAACATTGAAATTTTGTTCCTCGAATATGGAGATTTGTTATACAAATTATGAAAAAATAAGTGTTATTTATAGTTTCTATTGACAATAAAATGCAAACACTTTATACTTGTTTTATAGAGATTGTTAGGATTTATATAGGATTTTATCGGGGTTGTTAGATAAGTGTATTTTTAAATTTAAGGAGATGTTTTATATGTCTACTAGTGCAACAAATTTTGGTCCCGTAAAAATTACGGAGACTGTATTGCGTGATGCGCATCAGTCCCTGTTGGCTACCCGTATGCGTACAAGCCAGATGCTTCCTATGCTGTCCGCACTGGATAATATCGGCTACAATGCTTTAGAGGCGTGGGGCGGTGCAACCTATGATACCTGCCTGCGCTTTTTGAATGAGGACCCTTGGGAGCGTCTCGATACCTTGAAGGCAAACCTGAAGACTCCTATCCAGATGCTGCTGCGCGGCCAGAACCTGCTGGGCTACAATCATTATTCTGATGATGTGGTGCGTGCTTTCGTAAGGAAGGCTTCTGAGCATGGTATCGGCGTGTTCCGTATCTTCGATGCTCTGAACGATGTCACCAATCTCCGCACCGCTATTGATGCAGCGCTGAAGGCGAAGGAGAAGCCGCATGTACAGGGCTGTCTCGTTTATACCATCAGTCCGTTCCATACCAATGACACCTTTGTTGATCTGGCTGTCAAGCTGCAGGAAATGGGTGTTCACTCCATCTGCATCAAAGACATGTCCGGTTTGCTGAAGCCTTATGTGGCTGAGGATTTGGTGAAGAAGCTGAAGGCCAGGGTTGACCTGCCTGTCGAGCTGCACACTCATTATACCTCCGGCTTTGGTTCCATGACCTATTTGAAGGCTATTGAGGCCGGTGTAGATATCATCGATTGTGCGCTTTCTCCGCTGGCAAATGATACATCCCAGCCTTGTACCGAGACAATGATCGCTACATTGGAAGGAACTGCCAGGGATACTGGTCTGGATCGTCAGGCTATGGACCCTATTGCCAAGCATTTCAAGCAGGTTAAGCTGGACATCATGAAAGAATTCAATCTGCCGGGTTATTTCGATGTAAATCCAAAGGTTCTGGATTTCCAGATTCCGGGCGGTATGCTTTCCAACATGGTAAACCAGCTGAAGGAAATGGGCGCTGCCGATAAGTATCAGGAGCTGCTGGACGAGATGCCTCGTGTGCGTGAGGACTTGGGCTATCCGCCGCTCGTAACTCCTTCTTCCCAGATTGTAGGTACGATGGCAACCATGAATGTTATCATGCAGGCTAACGGTCAGCCGCGTTATTCCATGGTTCCTAACGAAGTGCGCGATCTGGCACGCGGCAAGTTCGGCAAGACGCCAAAGCCTGTAAAGCCTGAGGTATTGGCTGCCATGAAGATCAAGCCGGAGGAAATGATTACCGACTGTGCTGTCGAGGATGCCAAGGCTGCCAAGATGGCAGACTTCCGCAAGGAGCTGGCTTCCAAGAAGGTTGACAAGAAGCTGGCTTCCATCAAGGCAAGCCTGGCAAGTGTCGATTCCGGTATTTATGAGCAGGTGCGTGATTCTCAGGTTGCCAAGATCATTGATGAGATTCCGGAGGAGGATGTGTTGTCCTATGCTCTGTTCCCGCAGGTTGCTCTGGATTTCTTTGATAAGAACGGCCGCCTGTAAGCTGCAGCTGTAAAAAATGAAATCAAGACGGCGAAGGAAGCTTTCCTTCGCCGTCTTTTATATTTGCTTCTTTCATGTCTGACTGTCGGCAGGCAGACATGAAAGAAGCTTTTTATTTCCACCTATTTGGTGTATAATTGTGAGCAATCATTATATTTGAAAAAAGGATGGAGAGCGATTATGGTTTCTGAAAGAATGTATGCACTTGGCACAAAGAAGTCAACGATTAGAACTATTTTTGAATACGGAAAAAAGCGGGCTGCCGAGGTGGGAGAGGAAAATGTCTACGATTTCTCTATCGGCAATCCCAATGTTCCGGCGCCTGAGGCAGTCAAGACTGCTGTGATTGATATACTTGAGACAATGGACTCCTGCTTGCTGCATGGCTATACTGTGGCACCCGGTGATCCGCAGGTGCGGGAAACTATTGCTGCCAGCATCAACCGGCGCTTCGGCACAGCCTTTGCGGGCAAGAACCTGTTTATGACCAGCGGCGCTGCGGCGGCCATTACCATTTGCTTCAAGGCACTGCATGAGGATGACGCGGATGATGAATTCATCGCTTTTGCACCATATTTTCCGGAATATGCCTGCTTCGTGGAGTCTGTCGGCGCCAGGCTGTCCGTGGTACCTGCCAACACAGATGATTTCCAAATACAGTTTGCGGAGCTGGAGAAGCTGCTCAGTCCAAAAACCAAGGCAGTTATCGTAAACAGTCCCAACAATCCCAGCGGCGTTGTTTATTCAGAGGCGACCATCAGAAAGCTGGCAGAGCTGCTCACAGCCAAGGAAAAGGAATATGGACATCCTATCTTCATCATTTCGGACGAGCCTTATCGCGAGCTGGTATATGGCGGTCTGACTGTGCCTTATATCACCAGATACTACCGGAATACGCTGGTATGCTATTCCTGGAGCAAGTCCTTATCATTGCCGGGAGAACGCATTGGTTACATCGCCGTGCCGGATGAGGTGTCGGATTTCGGGCGCATCTACGGTGCGATAGCCGGAGCGGCCCGTGTATTGACCCATGTCAATGCCTCCTCACTATTCCAGCGCGTAGCGGCACGCTGTGTGGATGAGCCATCCAATATAGCTGCCTATGAGCATAACGGAGAGCTGCTGTATCAGGGCCTGGTGGAGGCAGGCTTTGAGTGTCAGAAGCCTCAGGGGGCGTTTTATCTTTTTCCAAAGGCATTGGAGCAGGATGACAGAGCCTTCTGTGACAGAGCAAAGCAGTATGATTTGCTGCTGGTACCCGGTTCTGATTTTGGCTGTCCGGGTTATTTCAGAGCTGCCTACTGCATCAAGGAGTCTACGATTTGCAATTCTCTGCCGGCCTTTCAGAAATTAGCGGCCTCCTACAGATAAAATGGATTTTGCATTCTTAAACGCCAAGCAGCGGCAGACAGTACAGGAGCTGGACAGGAATATCCTTCTGCTGGCTTCTGCCGGTACCGGCAAGACAAATACCCTGTCCTGCAGGATTGTCAATATCCTGGAGCAGGGCAGGGCACAGCCGGAGGAAATAATCTGTCTGACCTTTACCAATAAGGCCTGCAATGAAATGAAAAAACGGATTGGCGAGGTGGCCGGCAGTGCAGGGCGCAGAGTGACAGTCAAGACATTTCATGGCTTTTGCTATGATATCCTGCAGCAGTCAGCCAGGGCAGGGGCAGATTTGGCTGCTGATTTTACGGTATTTGACGAAGCTGATTGTCTGGAGCTTGTCCGCAGTTTGGCCCGCTGCCAGGCCTATCAGGAAAATGCCATGCAGGCATTGATCAATCTGATTAAGGAGTATCGGGGCGA
>JAQUZO010000070.1 GCA_028691285.1 Anaerovibrio sp.
CTGCTGCAGATTCCCACCCTCCTCTGCGCTTGCGTAAAAATAATACGGTATTTTTGGCATGCAGGAGCCAATTTTGATTTGCCAAGAAGCGCAATTAGTGATAAAATGATTGTCACAGTGAAGAAGGAGAGAGTAGTTTGCTGCAAGCCTTTCAGAGAGTCCTGGCGAGTGTGAGCAGGACAGGGGAGAGCAGATGAAGTTCGCTCTGGAGCTGCCCTGGTGAAGAGATGTAGTTGGGGCGTTTTCCGCGTTAAGGATTCAATTAAGTAAAAAATAGGGTGGTACCGCGAACCGCAATAACAGTTGCTTTCGCCCCTAGTCTGAGGGGTGAGGGCTTTTTTTGTATAAAAATCACCCTGAAATATAAAGGAGGCAAATATGGAAGAAAAGATTGAACAGCTAAGGCAGGACGCTGCCCGTGCCGTAAAACAGGCCGTAGAAAGCCTTGGTGAGCTGAATGACATCAGGGTAAAGTATCTCGGCAAAAAGGGTGAGCTGACTACTATTTTGCGTGGCCTGGGTCAGCTGTCCAAGGAGGAGCGCCCGCGTATAGGTCAGATTGTCAATGATGCCCGCCAGCAGATTGAACAGCTGATAGCCGAGAAAAATGAGGAACTGCGTGAGGCTGAGCTGAGCAAGCGCCTTGCCAGTGAAAAGATTGATGTTACCCTGCCAGGCAGGCGCGCGCCGCGTGGACATCTGCATCCATTGACCATGACTTTACTGGAAATAAAAAGTATTTTCATGAAAATGGGCTTTACAGTAGAGGTTGGCCCGGAAATAGAAAAGGATTATTACAACTTTGAGGCGCTTAATCTGCCCAAGGATCATCCGGCCCGCGATATGCAGGATTCCTTTTATATCACCGAGGATATACTGATGCGCTCTCAGACCTCGCCGGTTCAGGCAAGGACGATGGAAGCCCATGAGCCAAACAGTCCGATTCGCATGATTGCACCGGGCCGCGTATATCGCCGTGACGATTATGATGCTACGCATTCGCCGATGTTTACTCAGGTCGAGGGTATGGTCATTGACCAGGGAATCAGCTTTGCAGATTTGAAGGGGACACTGGAGAACTTCCTGAAGCAGATTTTTGATGAAAAAGTAAAGGTGCGTTTCCGTCCGAGTTTCTTCCCGTTTACAGAGCCGAGTGCCGAGGTCGATATTTCCTGTGTGATGTGCGGCGGCAGAGGCTGCCGTGTCTGCAAGGGTACTGGCTGGCTGGAAATACTTGGCTCAGGAATGATTCATCCAAATGTTCTGAAGAAGAGCGGCTATGACCCGGACAAGGTCAGCGGCTTTGCATTCGGCATGGGAGTAGAGCGTATTGCCATGCTGCGTTATGGCATTGACGATCTGCGTCTTTTCTATGACAATGATTTGAGATTCTTAAAGCAGTTCTGGTAATAGGAGGATTGATAAAATGCAGGTATCTGTAAAATGGCTTCATGATTATATAGATTTCACGGAAACTGCTGAGGAGCTGGCAGACAAGCTCACTATGGCAGGTATCCCGGTAGAGAATGTGATCCGTGCTGATGAGGGCCTGGAAAAGGTAATCAGCGGCAGAATAGAAAAAATCGAGGTTCATCCCGACTCTGACCACATGGTCATCACTTCCATGAATGTAGGCGGGGATGAGCTGATTCAGGTTGTGACCGGTGCTCAAAATGTCCGGGAGGGGCAGATTGTGCCCGTAGCAATGATTGGCGCCAAGCTGCCTAATGGGCAGAAGATTTCCAAGGGCAAGCTGAGGGGAGTTCAGTCGAACGGCATGCTGTGCTCTGCTGGGGAGCTGAAGCTGGATACAGAGGCTCTCCCGGAGGAGCAGACCGCCGGTATTTATATTTTGCCGGAGGGTATACCGTTGGGGTTGCCTGTCACAGAGGTCCTGGGTCTGGACGATGTGGTGCTTGAGTTTGAGCTGACTGCCAACCGCGGAGACTGCTTCAGCGTTTTTGGCCTGCTGCGTGAAATTGCCGTGCTTACAGGCAATGAACCAAGATGGCCTGAAATCAAGGTCAGTGAGGATGATGGGGCAAAGGCTGAGGATATGTTGACACTGAGCATTGAGGCAGAGGAGCTGTGCAGCCGTTTTTCTGCCCGCGTACTGAAAAATGTCCGGGTTGCTCCGTCACCGGAATGGATGCAGCAGCGCTTGGAGGGTGCCGGGATTCGAGCCATCAATAATGTGGTGGATGTGACCAATTTCGTTATGGTAGAGCTGGGGCAGCCGATGCACGCTTACGACTACGATCAGATTGCCGGTCACAGCCTGACTGCCCGCAGAGCCTCTGAGGGAGAAAAGCTCCATACCCTGGATGATTCAGAGCGTTTGGCCAAGGGAAACGAGCTGGTTATTGCCGATGCGGAAAAACCGGCAGGTCTGGCAGGAATCATGGGCGGACTGGAGTCTGAGGTCACTGATGGGACTACGACTATCGTACTAGAGGCAGCTTGCTTCAATGGACCGAGTATCCGCCGCACTGCCCGTGCCTGCGGTCTGCATTCTGAGGCATCAGGACGCTTTGAGCGCGGCACTGACATAACGGGTACGATTCGTGCTTTGGACAGGGCAGCTCAGCTTTTGCAGGATATGGGTGCCTGCACTGTAGTACAGGGAGTGGTGGATGTCTATCCTGTTCCCAAAGAGCCTGTATATGTCGAGTTTACTGCGGAGCAGATAAATACACGCCTGGGTACGGCTATTCCTGCCGCTGAAATCACTGCCATACTGGAAAAACTGTGTTTCAGGGTTTCTCAGCAGACCGGCGGTATCTTCCGTGCGGAGGTTCCTCATTGGCGCAACGATGTAACCCTGATGGAGGATCTGTCTGAGGAAATAGCCCGCATTTATGGGTTTGAGAAGATTGCAGCCTCCACCCCAAGAGGCAATGTGACACAGGGCGGACAGAAGCCTTTGCAGGTATTTGCGGATCGCGTCAAGCTGGCGCTTACTCACATGGGCATGTGCGAGGAGGTTTCTTTCAGCTTTACGAATCCTGATATTTTTGATAAAATGGAGTTGCCGGAGTCAAGTATATTGCGGAGGGCAATTCCTATCATGAATCCTCTGACGGATGAATTTCCTCTGGTGCGTACTACTTTGCTGGGGAGCATTTTGGAAAATGCCGTGCGGAATCTTTCCCGCAAGAATGAGGATATCAAGCTTTATGATGTGGCGCCTGTATTCTATCCCAAGGCTTTGCCTTTGACTGAGCTGCCTCGTGAGGTGGTAAAGGTGGCGGGCTTCATGACTGGACGCCGCAATCCTGTAGGCTGGAGCAATGACAGTGCACAGCTTGATTTTTATGATGCCAAGGGCATTGTAGAGGATTTGCTGGAAATGCTGGAAATCGGCCGCTGTCAGGTAGAGGCTGGCGAATATACAGCGATGCATCCGGGCAAGACGGCACTTTTCAGAAAAGGCAAGGAAATAATAGCTGCTGTAGGTGAACTGCATCCGAAGGTGGCAGGGAATTTCGGCATCACAAAGAAAGCCTATATTTTTGAGATGGATTTGCTGACGCTGCTGAAATATACTGCTGCGAAGAGCAGCTGTGCTGCTTTGCCGCGTTATCCAGGCATTTGCCGCGACCTGGCAATGCTGGTAGATGAGAATGTAAGTGCCGCTGAAATTGAGCGCACTATCAGCCAGAACGGCGGAAAGTTTTTCAGCTGCGTGACCCTGTTTGATGTATATCAGGGCAAGCAGATTGCGGCAGGCAAAAAATCAATGGCCTTCAGTATTCAGTTCCAGTCGAATGACCGGACTCTGACGGATGCTGAGGCTGACGAGAGCTTCCAGAATATCCTGGAGGCTGTGAAGAAGGAGTTTGACGCTGAGCTTAGAGGGTGATACTCATGGCAATCAAAGCAGAGGTAACTATCCTTGGCAATCGTTATAAGCTGACAAGTGATGATAATGGCGCTGAGCAGCTGGAGCAGCTGGCTGCCAGGCTCAATGCCAGAATGGAAAGTACAGCCGGCAGAGGCAGGCTGCTCAATCCATTGAATGTCAGCGTCCTGACAGCACTTCAGCTCATGGAGGAGCTGACAAAGGTGCAGGCAGAGGCCCGTAAGGTCTGTGACGGCCTGAAGGCTAAACATCAGGCTGAAGTATCCATGTACCGTTCCGCACATGAACAGAGCATGGCAAAGCTCAAATCGGAGTATAGCGCCGAGCTGGCGAGGCTGAAGCATGAGCATGCAGAGGAGTTGTCCAGAGCAAAGGATGAACAGGCAAGGCTCCGTAAGCTCCATGAGGAAGAGCTGTCCGCTGTGCAGGCGGAGCAGGCAAAGCTCCAAAAAGATTATGATGAACTGATGGAGCTTTTGGACGAGGCATAAAAATCACATATAAAAAACGGCCATCATGATGACAGGCTGCCGGAGGCTTGGCAGTGTCACAGGATGGCCGTTTTTATTTGCAAGATATGCTCAGAGTCTAAAATGCGGGGCAGATTTGAGTCAGGGGTCCATGTGCGGCGGCATCATCGCTGACTCCTGGAGCTGTCATCGGTTCTGCGCCAGCTCGGTGCCGGAGGGGGCGGTCAATACCGGTACCTGAAGTCTGCGCCCTGCCTGCAGTACACTGTCTGCAGGGATGTTGTTGATGTCGCAGATAGCTTCTACCAGCTTTTCCTTGTCTCCGGCATTGACAGTATACTTGTCTGCCAGAGTGTGGAGAGATTCACCCTGCCTGATTGTGACGGTATCAAAGCTGCTGGATCTGAGATAGGCGTTGTTCAGGTGCAGTGGGCCAAGAGCGGCAAAGGCAATCAACATAATTACAAAAAGTTTTTTCATGTTCAGCATCTCCTTGGGAGTATAAATTTTATTCAGAACCTTCTTTCCGGAAAGGTAAGTTCGCAATATGTTTGTTTGCATATATATTATCACGAAGAAATGTTCTTGACAAGTATTTTTGGAACAAATTTGCTAAAAATAATTTTTGCCGTTTATACGTCTTTACGCTAAAATCAGATGGTTTTTCCTAAATAAATCTTGCAACAAATTAGAACAAATACTATAATGAGAAATGGTACTTTATTGAAAAAAATAATATTTTTTGCGATATAGGAGGGTTATCATGATTAAATTGACTATGCCGGACGGCTCTAGCAGGGAGGCTGAGGCAGGTACTACTGCTCTGGAGCTGGTGAAGGCTATCAGCAACAGCTTGGCTAAAAAGGTGCTGGCTGTCAGCATTGACGATAAAGTAATGGATTTGAACACTGCTCTGAACGGGGATGCCAGGATACAGTTCCTGACCTTTGAGGATGAAGGAGGGCGTTATGCGCTTCGTCATACCGCCTCTCATATTCTGGCGCAGGCGGTCAAGCGCCTTTATAAGGATGAAAAGGTACAGCTTGCTATCGGACCTGCCATCGAAAATGGCTTCTATTACGATATTGATATGGAAAGGCGCCTTACCGATGAAGATTTGAAGGACATCGAGAAGGAAATGCACAAGATTGTCAAGGAGAATCTGAAGCTGGAGCGCAAGCTGGTCAGCCGCCAGGAGGCTTTGGCAATGTTCACGGCAGCAGGTGAAAGCTACAAGGTGGAGCTGATTGATGACTTGCCGGAGGATGCAGAGATTTCCCTGTACACGCAGGGTGAATTTACTGATTTGTGCGCAGGGCCTCATGCAGTTTCTACAGGCAAGGTAAAGGCATTGAAGCTGCAGAGTGTAGCAGGTGCCTACTGGAGAGGCAGTGAGAAGAACAAGATGCTGCAGCGCATCTATGGTACTGCTTTTGAGAAAAAGGATGATCTGGACGCTTATCTCAAAATGCTGGAGGAGGCTGCCAAGCGCGATCACCGCAAGCTGGGCAAGGAGCTGGATCTTTTCAGCATCCATGAGGAGGGCCCTGGCTTCCCGTTCTTCCATCCAAATGGTATGGTAATACGCAACGAGCTGATCAATTACTGGCGTGAGGTGCATCGCCGTTACGGCTATCAGGAAATCCGCACACCGATGATTTTGAATCGTGAGCTGTGGGAGCGTTCCGGCCACTGGGCACATTATAAGGAAAATATGTATTTTACGCAGATTGACGGTGAGGATTATGCCATCAAGCCGATGAACTGTCCTGGCGGCATGCTGGTTTACAAGACACAGCAGCACAGCTATCGTGATTTGCCGCTGCGTGCTGGTGAGCTTGGCCTGGTACATCGCCATGAGCTGTCCGGTGCCCTGCATGGTTTGTTCCGCGTCCGTAATTTTACTCAGGATGATGCCCATATCTTCATGACGCCTGACCAGATTGAGGAAGAAATCCAGAATGTCATCAATCTCTTCGATGAGGTTTACAGCACCTTCGGGCTGGAATATCATGCAGAGCTATCCACGCGGCCTGAGGATTCCATGGGCTCAGATGAAATGTGGGAGCTGGCTACCAACGGGCTGCGCAATGCGTTGGACCATCGGGGACTGGAATATATTGTCAATGAGGGCGACGGTGCCTTCTATGGCCCTAAGATTGACTTCCATCTGCGTGATTCTATCGGCCGTACCTGGCAGTGCGGTACCATTCAGCTGGATATGCAGCTGCCGGAAAAATTTGATTTGACCTATATTGGAGAGGATGGACAGAAGCATCGCCCTGTGATGATCCATCGTGTAGTGTATGGTTCAATAGAGCGTTTCATCGGCATTTTGATTGAAAATTATGCTGGTGCATTCCCAACCTGGCTGGCTCCGGTACAGGCAAAGATACTGCCGATTACTGACAAGCACATGGATTATGCCTTTGAATTGAAAAAGAAGCTGTTTGCCCTGGGGCTGAGGGTTGAGGTCGATGACCGCAACGAGAAGATCGGCTACAAAATGCGTGAGGCGCAGGTGAAGAAGATTCCATATATGCTGGTTGTAGGTGATCAGGAGATGGAAGCAGGCACTGTAAATATGCGCCGTCACGGTGAAAAGGACACTGCTACCATGACAGTAGATGAGTTCATTGGGTATATTCAGCAAAATATTGCCACAAAATCTGCAAAATTCTGATTTCTTTATTGACAGAGTGCAGGTCGTGTGCTAGAATATCAATTGTGATTGAAGCAGAAGGGCCACCTTCTCACCTGATGGCGGTATCAGCCAGTTGGGTTCATATCTTTGTTTATGTATGGAGGTGGCTTTGTGCCGCCTCCATTTTTTGTGGCAGGTATTGCTGCTGAACATTGCCGTTATAAATATCTACAGGGGGGTGTATTTTCATAGCTAAGGAAATTGCAAGAATTAATGAGGAAATCAGAGTCCGCGGCGGAGAAATCCGTGTAACTGATGTTGAAGGAGAGACACTGGGAATTATGCAGGTGCGTGATGCACTGCAGATGGCTATTGACCAGCATCTTGATTTAGTCGAGATTGCGCCGAAGGCCAAGCCGCCGGTTTGTCGTATTATGGACTTTGGTAAGTATAGATATGAACAGCAGAAGCGGGACAAGGAAGCCCGTAAAAAGCAGAAGGTTGTCTCCGTTAAGGAGGTCAAGCTGCGCCCGAATATTGAACAGCATGATTTTGACGTCAAGCTGAAGAATGCAGTTCGTTTCCTGGAAGAGGGAAACAAGGTCAAGGTAACTATTATGTTCCGTGGCCGTGAGCTGTCTCATCCAGAGCTGGGCCGGGAGATTCTTGGCCGGGTTGCTGAGCAGTTGAAAGATTCAGTATCTATTGAAAGAGATGCTAAGCTTGAAGGTAAAAATATGATTATGATTTTGGCCCCAAAGGTCGTATCTAAAGGAGGAAAACAGTAATGCAGAAGATGAAAACTCGCAGAGCTGCTGCAAAGCGCTTTACTTTAACCGGTAGCGGCGAAATTAGAAGAAATAAGGCTTATAAGAGGCATATCCTGGAGAAGAAGGCTCCAAAGCGTAAGCGCAATCTGCGCAAGGCCACTCTGGTAGTTGCTGCTGACAAGAAGCGCGCTATGAAGTGCCTGCCATACGCATAATTTTTAGTTTTGTTATTTTAATTTTAGGAGGATAAGAACATGCCAAGAGTTAAAACTGGTGTGACTGCACATAGACGCCACAAGAAGATTTTGAAATTAGCAAAGGGCTATAGAGGCGCCAAGAGCAAGCAGTTCAAGAAGGCTAACGAGACAGTAATGAAGGCTCTCTATTATGCACGCCGCGACCGTCGTGCAAAGAAGGGCGTATTCCGTCGTCTTTGGATTGCCCGTATCAATGCTGCAGCCCGTGCTAATGGTATTTCCTACAGCCGTTTGATTGCAGGCCTGACCAAGGCTGGTGTAGAAGTAAACCGCAAGATGCTCGCTGATTTGGCTGTCAGTGATGCCAATGCATTTGCTCAGATGGTAGCTGTTGCTAAGGAAAATCTGTAATATACAGTAAGCAAAGTAATGAGGAGCTGCTTCGGCAGCTCTTTTTTTAGCACATAATTGAGGTGTATATCGTGCAGAAACTATCTATGAAGGATTTATTGTCCGTAGGTTTCATGGTATTTTCAATTTTTTTTGGTGCAGGTAATTTGATTTTTCCGCCCTTGTTGGCCCAGAATGCCGGAACCAGCTTTCCAATAGCCATTGTAGGGTTTTTGATCACAGGTATCGGTTTGCCTTTACTGGGGCTGGTAGCCATTGTCAAGGCAGGAGGAAAATATACCAAGCTGGTAGAAAAAAGAGTACACCCGGTGTTCCGCGTCATTACCTTTGGTATTTTGTTTTTAGCCATTGGGCCGTTATTTGCTGTGCCAAGGACAGGAGCGGTGTCTTTTGAGATTGGCATCAAGTCCTTTTTGGCAGTGGATGATCTGATGATGGGACAGGCAGTTTATACAGCACTTTTTTTTGTGGTCACTTATATTTTTGCCGCTAATCCTACCAAACTGGTAGATACGATAGGCAAAGTGCTCAGCCCGCTGCTGCTGCTGTTTCTCTGTGTGCTTTTTGTCAGGACTTTTTATGC
>JAQUZO010000071.1 GCA_028691285.1 Anaerovibrio sp.
TCAGAAATGCTCTGCACGCCCTGACGCAGCACATCATCCACGATTTTGAATGCCTCGGTAAACGGCGTACTGCGGTCAATGATTTCCAGCAGCTTCTCATTTGGAATGGTGATGATGCTGTCCACGCGCTCAGCCAGCTTTTCAATGCCGGCCTTGGCACGGCGCTCACGCATCAGTCCCTCAAACCTGAAAGGACGGGTTACGACAGCCACCGTAAGTGCGCCAATTTCCTTGGCACACTCCGCCACGATGGGAGCGGCACCGGTACCGGTGCCGCCGCCCATACCGGCAGCGATAAATACCATATCCGCCCCCTCCAGAGCAGCCTTGATTTCATCCCTGTTTTCCTCTGCTGCCTTTTCGCCCACCTCCGGACGGGCACCGGCGCCCTTGCCCTCAGTGGCCTTCCTGCCAATCTGCAGACGCACGGGTGCCAGGGATTTTTCCAAGACTTCCGCATCCGTATTGATTACGATAAACTCAACCCCCTGAACTCCGGAGGCAACCATGCAGTTGACAGCATTATTGCCGCCGCCGCCGACACCAACAACCTTAATAACTGCGTCCAAGTCAATATCTAAATCTGCAAAATCAATTCCCACAAGTATACCTCCACATGCCAGATCAATTTATGTAAACATAGCCCATTTCACCTATTACAGTTTATTATTATAACATCATTCCCTGATTTACGCCATAGAAATTTAGTGCTTTTTCAAAAGGTACTGGCGTATACGCCCTAAATTATTAAAGATACGAAGCCCCAGCGCCAGCAGTGCAACATAATACAAATCAATGCCCAAATGGTCGCCTACATACACTAAAAATGCTGCCAGCAGCGCATTGGAAAAGAAACCGGAAATAAAAACCTTATCATCAAAATAGCCTTCAATGGCTGCACGAATCCCGCCAAAAACTGAATCAAGAGACGCCAGCAAAGCAATAGAAAACAATTTGGAGTAGGCAACGGGAATGCTCCAGGGAAAAACGAAACCCAGGACAATTCCTACCGTAAGCCCAGCCAATGCTAAAATCATTTTACTTCCTCCTGCTGGTCTGACTGTACTGCATATTTATAACGAACCGCATTTTTATACGCTGGTACCCAAATCTTTTCAGCTTTCTGCACCTGGAGGTTGATTCCCCATACCTTCAGAGTATCTGCTACACCGCCGCGCATATTGATGGCATTTTCCAGGTCTTTGACATTGCCGATGGCTCTGATTTCAAATGGCGGCGCCGAACGCACATTATTGACCGACACCGTCGGCCCTGCACAGCGTATCTCTGAATTGGCAGTCAGCCGCTGGCCATTCAGGGACAGTGCTTCCGCACCGGCAGCCCTCAGCTCATTGACTACCTTCAGTAAATCCTCATCATGTACCAAATAGAGATTTATGTCCTCTGTACCCTGATTGCTCTTTTTTGAACTGTCATCAATGGTCAGTATGATGCCCGGCCCTTCCAACGGCGTAGTGCCGGACAGCATCATCATATCCTTATTCAGCTCACCGGCAGTATCAGTTTCTGCCTTGGCCTTCAAATCCTGCAGCTCTGCCTGCAGATCATGATTCTCTGATTCCAGCCTCTGCAGCCGCTCTGTCAGAACCTCTATTCTCTGCAGAGGCATGGAGGCCTTGATATCCTGCGTAGTACGGAACTGAATTGCCAGCATAAACCCCAGAACCATACATACACAGGCTATGGAAAGCCTGCCTTTTGCTATATACATATATCCATTCTCCTTATTGCTGGCGCAAACGCACAGAATATACATTGAATCTGGCATCCACATACACAATATCACGAGCTGCCTTCTGCAGCTCCTTGATTGCACTTTCAGTGACCTCTACCTTTTGCGGCAGCATCTCAAGTGAACCAAGGCGTATCTGAACAGAACCCGCATACACCATGACATCTTCAGGATTGCTGATATTTATTTCAGACAGGGCCTTTATGGTATCCTCATCAAGCTCTGACAAAAACAGCAGCACCCTGTTGATATTTTCATCCTCGATAACATCGCCCACGAACAAATCCTGTGCAGCAACACCACTGATGATAGGCACAGGCATATCCCGCAGGGTTCTGTGCGCATCCAGGACAATTCCGTCCCGGCCCGCCTCCAGATAGCCATAATCGCATTTCACCAGCGCCAGCGGCACACGCTCTACAATATTGATATCAAGCTGGCTGGGAAATGAGCGCTGTACCACAGCCTGGTCTATACGCAAATCCTTTGTCAGGTTTTTTTTGATTTCATCGGTTTTCAGCTGGAATAAGTTTTCCCCCTGCCGAACCCCGGCTATACGAATAATCTCCTCATTCTGTACAAAACGATTACCTTGAATATTTATGGTTTTCAAGACAAATATGGGAGAAAGAGCGCAGGCCAATATGCCCAGCACTGCGATCAGTCCTGCCAAAATGGTTGCCACAGCCCCCTGGGAAATCATCTTATGCTTTTTTCCTTCCATGCTTTATCCATCCTTTTTTTAGTTTTGCAGCCAAGGTATGGGAAAATCACTCCTGATAGCCTGCCATTTGCAAAATCCTGACACAAAGCTCAGGAAATTCAATGCCCGCCGCTCTGCCCGCATCGGGCACCAAAGAGGTCTCTGTCATACCCGGTACTGTATTGACCTCAATGGCGTAGGGCCGGTTCTGCTCATCCAGCATAAAATCAACCCTCGCCATGCCGCTGCAGCCGCATACCGCAAAGGAACGAAGAGCAATTTCCCTGACTCTGGCAGCAGTTTCCTCCGGCAGCGGTGCCGGAATAATATGAGTCGAAGCTCCCGCCTTGTATTTGGTCACATAATCATAGCGTCCCGTAACTGTGGTAATCTCAATAATCGGCAGTGCCTCCTGCCGCTCCTCATTGCCCCAGACCGCAACGGTCAGCTCACGCCCTTTGATAAATTCCTCCACCAGGACCTCACGGTCATATTTAAAAGCCTCAGCCAGCGCACTGTCCAGCTCCTCAGCCTTTTCCACGATAACCACACCGATGCTGGAGCCCTGAGAGGCTGCCTTGACAACCACCGGCACCCCAAATTCCTGCAGGATTTCGCTGGCCAAATCACGCTTTTCATACTCAAACTTCAAATAAGTATGAGCCTTGGGAGTAGGTATCCCCTCTGCCATAAAAAAGCGTTTGGTCGCTGCCTTGTCCATGGTGACAGCTGCCGCCATAACACCGGAGCTGGTATAGGGAATCCCCATCATGTCCAGGGTTCCCTGAATGATGCCATCCTCACCAAAGCGTCCGTGGAGAGCATTGAAAACAAAATCTGCACCTGACGCCTTTATCTGCTGAGGAAAGTTTACCGGATCAAGCTCCAGCCCCTCAGCATTCAGCCCGCGAGACTGCAGCGCCTTCAGGATTGCAGCACCGCTGCGGCGTGATACCTCAGCCTCTGTAGACGGTCCGCCCATTACTACAATAATTTTCTTCATAACTTCTCTCCCAATACTATTTCTGCAACAATTCAACCAGCTCTTCGCCGCACTGAACAATGTCGCCGGCTCCCATAGTCATGATCAAATCCCCCGCCTGGGCAACAGACTGCAGATACGCAGCAATTTTGTGCTTATCCTGGATATAAACTGCATCCCTGCCGGTCTGAGCTTTGACCTCCTGTACCAAAAGCTCTCCGTCAATCCCCGGAATCGGATCCTCACCGGCAGCATATACATCCGTCAAAATGAGCACATCTGCAGCCTGGAAGCAGCTGCCGTATTCCTTCTGCAAAAGCTGTGTACGGCTGTAACGATGAGGCTGAAACGCACAAATCAGGCGCTTGGGCCGAGTCTGCCTTGCCGCCTCGAGAGTTGTGGCAATTTCGGTTGGATGGTGGGCATAATCATCCACCACCCAAATGCCGTTTTCTCTGCCCTTGGTCTGGAAACGCCGCTTTGCTCCATGGAACATTGCCAGCCCCTCCGCCATTTCAGCCACGGTCAGTCCCAGCTGCAGCCCTGTAACAACTGCTGCCATCGCATTCAGGACATTGTGCCGTCCTGGCACATTCAGCTTGATCTGCCCCAGGCTGCGTCCCTGATGCATTACCTCAAAGACAGTTCCCTCTGTATCAGCAGCAATATTTGCCGCCTGATAATCAGCCTGATGCTCAATAGCATAGGAAATGCATCTTGTACTGACATTTTTTACGATGTTTCTGATATTCTCATTGTCAAAGCAGACAACACCGAAGCCCTCCGGACGGATCTGATTCAGAAACTGCGTAAAGGCTTTGATGATATTTTCCATACTGCCATAGTGATCCATGTGATCATTTTCCACATTGGTTACGATACCCACATAAGGATGGTATTTCAGGAAGGTGCCATCGCTTTCATCCGCCTCTGACACCAGATAATCGCTTTTGCCCAGCTTGGCATTGCTGCCCAGATAGTCCACCTCGCCGCCGATGATGATGCTTGGCTCAATGCCTTCATAATCTAGAGCAACCCCCAGCATAGAGGTAGTAGTCGTCTTGCCGTGGGCACCTGCCACAGCAATTCCCCTGCAGCCGTTGATCAAAAAGGCATTGACATCTGAACGGTGCAGCCGTTTCAGCCCAAGCCGCTTTGCCTCCACTACCTCCGGATTGTCTTCCCGGATAGCAGTTGAAACCACGATTGCCTCTGCACCGCGGACATTTTCTGCCTGCTGCCCAATGAAGATTTCTGCTCCCAGACTGCGGAGCACACCGGTCATTACAGATTCCTTCATATCAGAGCCGGAAATCTCATAGCCCTTTTCAACGAGAATCTTCGCCAGGGCACTCATACCTGCCCCGCCAATTCCCACAAAATGTATTTTTTTCAATCCTGTCAACAAGATGCTTCATCCTCCATCATAGTATGCCAGAGCAGCTGCTTTGTCATCTGCTGCGCGCCAGTTCAATAATCAGTTCGGCTATCGTCTCCGCCGCCTGCGGACGCCCCAGGGCCCTGCTTGCCTCAGACATGGCAGCAAGTATGCTTTCATCAGACAGCATACTGTCAATATTCTCAATCAATGCCTGCCCGGTCAGGTCCTTATTTAAAATGACCCTGGCTGCCCCTGCCCTGGCCACCGCACGGGCATTGAACTCCTGATGATTTTCTGCCGCATAGGGATATGGCACCAAAATGGCCGGAATCCCCTTGGCAGTCAGTTCAGCCAGGCCGGTAGCCCCGGCTCTGAAAACAGCCAAATCCGCAATAGACATCGCCTGGGGCATGTTATAAAGATACGGCCTGACCTGCAGATTGCCCGCCTTGGACAAATCTATGCCTGCCGCCCTGATGCGGCGGCAGATGTCCTCATACTCCCCCTGCCCTGTAGCGTGCAGAAGCTGTACATCCTGACGCCCTGCATAGTGCTTCAGGACATCAACCATCGCCCGGTTGATTGTACGGGCACCGCGGCTGCCTCCGGAAACCAGGATAGTCTTCCTGCCCGGTTCAAGGTCAAAGGCTCTGTAGGCTGCATCGCTGCGGGGCTCCATCACCTCGGCACGGATAGGATTGCCTGTAAACACGACCTTGGCCGCAGGAAAGGCTGCGTTGGCCTCCTGACAGCCTGTAGCAATGGTCGTCACGAATCGTGCCAATATCTTATTGGTAATGCCTGGGATGACATTCTGCTCCTGAATCAGGGACGGTATCCCCAACAGACCTGCCGCCATCAGCACAGGACCGCACACATAACCGCCGGTACCGATAACCACATCCGGCTGGAATCTCCTGACCAACCTGACGGCACTGCCGATTCCCCTGACAGCCTTGGCCGCCCGCAGCAGATTCTCAGGGGTAAAGCTCCGCTTGAATCCCTGCAGATCCACCGTTTCAAAGGGAATTCCCTCCTTGGGAACAATATCTGCCTCCAGCCCGGCATGGGTGCCCACATAGAGCACCTCCAGACGGGATATTTTCCTCTGCAGTGTACGAATCAGGGTCAGGGCAGGATAAATATGTCCCCCTGTACCGCCGCCTGAAACGATTATCTTCATAGCCTTCAACACTCCACCTCTTTGATTCTGCAGCCCGTCTCAGGCCTTCAATTCCTTTACCAGGCGCTTAAAATCACGGCCTCTTTCCTCATATCCATCATACATATCAAAGCTGGCACAGGCAGGTGAAAGAAGCACCACCTGAGGCGGCCCCGAAATAGCATGTGCCTTTTTGACAGCCTCCTCCATGGAATAGCCAGCTTCATGGATATGCTCTGCCGGATACCCCAGCTTCAAAGCATTTTCCTTGAAGCGTGCAGCTGCATCGCCTACCAGAATCAGCTCATCAGCCCGCTCTCTGACCAAAGTCATAAAATCCGTCAAATCCGTCAGCTTGTCATCGCCCCCGGCAATCAGCACAATATGTCCGTCAAAGCTCTCCAACGCCTTGACAGCAGAATCCGTATTGGTAGCCTTGGAATCATTATAATACGGCACACCATCCACAGTATCGACCGGCTCAATCCGATGCTCTACTCCTGGGAACTCCTTGAGCACATCAATGATCTTCGGAATCCTTGCTCCGCCCAAAAATGCAGCCGCTGCTGCTGCCAAAGCATTTTCGATATTGTGTCCGCCCTTGATTTTCAGCTCATCGGTACGGCAGAGACGGCAGGTCTGTCCTCTCCAGACAATGGTCAGCCAATCATCCTGTACAAAGGCCCCCTCCTCCAGCTTTGCCAAACGGCTGAAAAAGCATACCTGTGCCCTGGCTCTCTTTGCCATATCCCTGGTCTTGTCGTTGTCATAGTTCAATACCAGATAATCCTCAGCAGTCTGCTGGGCAAACATCTTCTCCTTCATCTGCTGGTAGACATCCAGATTGCCATGGCGTACCACATGGTCAGGCGTGACATTCAAAACAACCGCGATATGAGGCTTGAATTCAGTGGTTGCTTCCATCTGATAGCTGGAAATCTCTGCCACAAGACAGCTTTCCTCCCCGGCGCGCAGCGCCTCCCTGCAGAGAGGAACCCCGATATTGCCGCCTACACCGGCGTTTTCATAACGGGTCTTCATCAGATCCCCCAAAAGGGTAACAGTAGTAGTCTTGCCGTTAGTGCCGGTAACAGCCAAAATAGGTGATTTGGCCAGCCAATATGCCAGCTGTATCTCGCTGATTACGGGAATGCTGCGCTTGTACGCCTCCTGTACCAAAGGAACACGCACAGGTACTGCCGGAGAAAGAATCATCAGATCTACTCCGTCCAGCAGGCTGTTCTCCTGTGCTCCAAAGAGCAGTTCCACACCGGCAGAGCGCACCTCCGACAAATCATATTTCAAATCCTTTTCCTGTTTGGAATCGCTCAGCACCACCCTGGAAGCCCCCAGCTTCTTTACGGTTTCTGCCGCCGCATTGCCGCTGATGCCCACACCCACAACTAAAACATTCTTATTTGCAAAATCCATCATTTTTTTGCCAGATCCTTTCTGCGTTACCCTATCCTGAAAAGAAGCACTCCTGCCAGACCGCCAACCATGCCAGCCAGCCAAAAGGTCCTCACAACTTTAGTCTCCGACCAGCCCTTCAGCTCAAAGTGATGATGGATCGGACTCATGAGAAAAACCCTTTTGCCGCGCGTCTTAAAGGAAGTCACCTGAATAATAACCGACATCGCCTCACAGACAAAGACAATGCCAATCACCGCCAGCAGTATTTCCGTGTGCGTAAGGATGCCAACTGCCGCCAAAGCGCCGCCCAGCGCCAGCGAACCAGTATCCCCCATAAATATTTTAGCCGGATGGCGATTATATTTCAAAAAGCCCAGGCAGGCACCTGCCATAGCCGCACAGAATACAGCCAGCTCCAGCTTGCCCAACCACAGGCAAATCAGCATATACGCCAGGGATGCTGCGATTACCGTCCCGGAAGCAAGGCCATCCAGCCCATCTGTGAGGTTTACAGCATTGCTTGTCCCCACCAGAACAAAGAGCAGCAGGGCGTAAAAGCCCATACCCAAATCCAGTCTGCCTGCGAAAGGCACCCATAAATCAGTAGGAAGCCCGGCATAATAAGCCGTCAGCAGGGCAATCACCAGCTGTCCCAGCAGCTTTTGCCGGGCACTGAGGCCCTGGTTATGTTTTTTGACAACTTTGATATAATCATCCAAAAAACCCAGGATAAAATGCCCCAGCATAATCAAAAGAGCCAGCCTCAGCTCCATGGTGAGAGGGCAGATTACGGCGCAGGTCGCAGCAATGGACAGAATAATCATGATACCGCCCATAGTAGGCGTACCGCTTTTCACCTGGTGGCTCTTCGGCCCCTCCTCCCGGATACTTTGACCAAATTTCAGCTTATGCAGCTCCGGTATCAGCCTGGGAGCTGCCGCCATGACCAGCCCTACGGCAAGAATCACCGAAGCCAGGGGATAGGTTATCATTTCCATGTGTAAAACAATCCTCCAAATATGATTTATAGCAGGCCAATTATTTTTTCCATCTGCATGCCTCTTGACCCTTTGAACAGCACCGTGTCGCCCTCATGCAGCACGGCCTTCAGCCTGTCCGCAGCCTCCTGATGACTCTGGCAGGCGTAGACCTCCTGCATCCCGGCGCCCCTGGCACCGGCTGCGATTTCACGCCCCATCTCCCCCAGGGTAATCAAGGCTGCTGCACCGGACTGCTTTGCCAGGACACCAACCTTTTGATGGGCAGCTGCCGCCACCTGTCCCAGCTCCAGCATATCCCCCAGGACTGCAATCCCTCTTTTGCCCCTAGCAGAGGTCAGCTCTGCAAAGGTAGCAAGGGAAGCTTCCATGGACATGGGGCTGGCATTGTAGGCATCGTTGATAATCTGATAGCTGCCAATGCGGCTGCATTCAAAACGCATGCCCGTCATTTCCATGCCCGCCAGACCAGAAGCAATCTGCTCCGCGGTCAATCCCAGGCAGATGCCTGCTGCGGCAGCTGCCAATGCATTGGAAACATT
>JAQUZO010000072.1 GCA_028691285.1 Anaerovibrio sp.
TATGATTCACCTCCACCAGATATACTCACGATTGGCGGAATATCGTGTGGAATAAAATACCAGCATAGTCTTGGTGATTGTGCTGGTATTTTTATGCAGTGATATTAACATTGACATAAGCAGCGTATTATGGTTTAATATTTGATGTATATACAACAAAAAGAGGTGGATGGTATGAATTACGATTTTGCTTCGATGCCATGTTATGGCGTAAAGGCCAGATGGTCTCTTGCTGCACTGGCCGTTTTTTATGACAGGTTTTTTAAAACATGTGGGATTACAGGCAGACAGTATACTTATTTGTACACCATAAGTATAAATGAGGGATGCAGCACCAGTGAGCTGGCGGAAATAATAAAAGTTGACAGGTCCACCATGACCAGAAATCTAAGGACGCTTATGAACAGGGGACTCGTTGTGGATTTGAAGGCACCTGATGAGCGCAATAGCAAATTGTCATTGACTGAGGAGGGGAAGCTGGTAACTGCGAAAGCGGTAAGACAGTGGAATAAGGCTCAGGATTGTATGAAGGAACGCTTTGGAGAGCAGGAATTGGCAGTGATAGACAGAGTGTTGGAAGAAATTGGCAGCTTGGGCAATTATAAAATTTAATGCATTTAAAACAGGGTTATTTTTAAACGATTTGTTGTATATACATCAAAAATAAAAGGGGTGTTGGAATTGAGACTGTTCTTTCTGGATAATTTAAAAACTTTTGTAGTGAATCTGATGATTGTATTTCATGTCGGTTTGTGCTATATTGCCGGGCCTTTGCCATGGTGGTATGTGCTTGATCCAGATTTAAGAGTTGAGATGACCTATTGGATTCTCGTAACAGATATGACTATTATGCCAATGATGTTTTATATTTCAGGTTATTTTGGCATTCGCTCGATTGCCAAAAAAGCCGGTGCAGACTTTTGGAAAGCCCGATGGCTTAGAATTGGCATACCATGGCTGGCAGGAATTGTGATTTTTGCTCCGCTGGTGAGCTTTATTATGCCGTACAGTAGAGGCCTGACAGATGATTTCAATACATATTTATGGAACTATTATTTCTTCAATCCTGCGACTGGCGGTATGGGAGAGTTTTTTAACCATGTGCCCTACTGGTATCTTGGTGTACTGATGGTTCTTTATGCGGGTCTGTATCTGTTTTGCAGGATAAGGAAATCCTATGCGAGGCAGCTTCCTGCTGCAGACAGCCCCCAATGGTGGTTTTTCCTACTGATCGGGTTGTTTATCTTCGTTAATTCTGTGGTTATCAATATGATTACCGGCAATGAGTACCTGTGGGTTCCCATAGGCTATCTGTTTGTTATTCAGCCAAGCCGTATTCTGCTTTATGTGTTGTTTTTCTGGCTGGGAGCTTATTCCTGGAAGCATCGTTGGTTTGAGCAAAATGGCTATGTGCCGTCGGCAGAAAAATGGACAGCGCCGTTTATATTTTCTGCAATCCTTCTGCCCTGGTCATTTTGTCACAGTATGTCGTATGTAAACAATGATCCTCTGCAGTTTTTGCTGTTGATATCCTTGGCACATGCATTGCTTTTGACAACTGCAGTATTTGGCTGGTTGGGCATATTCCATAAATTGTTTAATCATACCAACAAAATTTGGGGTGAATTGGCTGCCAACTCATATACAATGTATTATTGCCATATCTGGTTTATTTTTCTGCCGGTGCTCTGCCTGGTGCCATACAGCATAAGTCCATTCCTGAAATGGTTTGTCGCCTGTGCTGTCGGCTGGCCGATAACATATATGTGCAGTAAGGTGTTATTGAAATTGCCATTCTTTGCGGCTGGCAAGAGAGCTAAGCTGAATAATTGAGCGTATGTTGCGCTCCGAATACCGGCATGGTTCTGCCGAATCTTAAAATAGAAATCCTAGCTGCCGTACAGACAGCTGGGATTTTTTTGGTTGCAGTAAATGCTGCGGTTGCTTTTACTATCGGAGCAGGCGTCATGGATTGAACTGCATGATGGCCTCTCTGACATCCGCTGCCATGGCGGCGCGGGCTGCTATGGCCAGTTCGTGGAAATACTTTACATCCTTTTGGTCAAGAAGCTGCTTCACGCCGTCTACACCTGCCTTGGCCATGTAGGAGTAGTAGTTGATTTTTCTGATGCCCAGCCGGATGGATTCTGCATAATCCTCGTCACTTACACCGGAGCCGCCGTGCATTACCAACGGTATGCCGGAACGATCATGGATTTCCTGGATCCGGGCAAAATCAATTTTGGGAGCCTCGGTATAAAATCCATGGGCTGTCCCGATTGAGGCAGCCAGTGAATCGATGCCTGTTTCCCTGATGAACTGCAGAGCTTCCTGAGGGTCAGTCAGCTTGGAGGAAGTATCACCGCCAGCGGCAATCCCTGCTTCATCGCCGCTGATGCCGCCCAGCTCCGCTTCCACATCAGCCCCATAGCTGCGGGCAAGCTCGACAACTTTTTTTGTATTGGCAAGGTTTTGGGCAAAAGGCAGCCTGGAGCCATCGTACATTACAGAGTTAAAACCGATTTTCAAGGCTTTTTCGATGTATTCAATGGTACTGCCATGATCAAGATGCACACACACCGGTACGCTGGCAGCTTTGGCTGCCTGGAGGAGAATCGGACCAATCACTGTGAGGGGTACGGTTTGCTCATGCACCTGGGGAAAGCTCAAAATCACCGGCTTGTTGAGGCTTTCTGCAGCTTCAATGATAGCGCAGACATTTTCAAGGGTAGGGCAGTTAAAGCCGCCTATTGCATATTTTCCTTCTTCTGCTTTTTGCAGAAGGCTTTTCATGGCTATTAACATGATTTCACTCCTATATCAGCTGTACAGAATATCCTTCAGCATTTCCACACCAGCGCGGGGGCTGGTCAGTACAGGCTTTGTGATATGCTGGAGTAGAGGCAGCAGCACTGTCATGCTGCCCTGTGCCAGAACGATGACATCACAGTTTTCAGCAGCCTTTTCTACTTCCTTCAGCACCATGCTGTTGTGCCTGTCCACATCGCCTGTTTCAATTAAAATCATCATGGCATCCTTGACAAGATGCGTTTCTATTTTAACAGCTTTATTCATTTCCCGGGCGGC
This sequence comes from Anaerovibrio sp., assembly GCA_028691285.1. Classification (GTDB taxonomy): domain Bacteria; phylum Bacillota; class Negativicutes; order Selenomonadales; family Selenomonadaceae; genus Anaerovibrio. Next base: position 3,088 of record JAQUZO010000072.1, read on the forward strand.
TCGTTCAATCAGTTTGGTGCTGGGCTTTACAGTAGTGGCTACCGTGGCTATGACACCGATTCGTTTTCCCATGGCAGCGGCTTTTCTGGCCATAGCTTCATCAATGCGCACAATGGGAACACTGATGAAGGGCTGAATCAGCTCTGCAATTTCACCGACACTGGAGCACTGGTTCAGTATAGCATCTACACCCAGGGCTTCTGCCTGCTGATAATATGCCAGCATACGCTTTTTTACGCCCGGAGTAGGGCCGCCATTGGCATTGACCTCGCTGATAAGACTGTCGTCGATGATTTGATATACCGTGACCTCAGGGATGATTTCCCGGCATAAAGCCTTTAATTCCGCCGAGGAAACCGCACTTGTCTGAATTATTGCTATTGACCTGTCCATATCTTTTACCTCATCCTTACTCTATTGTGTCTGTTGGAATCATTTTCCCTGCAAAACCTCGACAGCTTCTTTCAGGGTGGATTCTTCACCAACATTACCAGGGAAGATTACATAAGGGATGCCAGGGAATTTGCTTTCGCTGCCGGTCTGCCAGACAGGGATGCCCGGCTTGATCTGGCCTAAGACATTGGCGCGCTTTACTGCCAGTGCTTTGGTGCCTACATCGCTGGAGGTGATGCCGCCTTTGGCAATAACGAAGGCAGGCGTGATTTTCAGCCGTCCCACTAGGGACTGCACGCCATAGGAAATCTTTACAGAACGCAGCAGAGCCTGCTCCTTGGTATCGCCTTCGATGACCAGCAGCTTGCGGTTGGTGAAGCAGACAGGGGTAATGCCTGCAGCAATGAGCTTTTCACTTTCAGCTACGGCTCTGTCGATTTCAGCTTCAAATGCCTCGTCACCCTCCAGGACCAGATTGGAGTTGAATTCGATGCCCTGAGTCCCCGGAAGTCCCAGCAGCTGATTCAGCTGGGCAGTAGTTTTGTTGGTATGGGAGCCTACGACTACGATGCCGCCATGATTGTTCTCTGCTGCATTATGCACCATATCCTCTCTGGTGAGAAGTGGTTTGTCACTGATGCCGCCTAGGCATTTTACGATGGCTGCTGCAGTACGGAACATGAAATGCCTGCCCTTTGCCATGGCACGGTACAGGGCGATGCAGAAAATCTTCACATCCACATAGTCGACAGCATTGACTACAATTTTATTGAAATCCCTGACGGCCATGAGCTGAGCCTCGATCTTATTATAATTCAATGACCGTATGTCTTCAAGAGAAATGCAGGTCACGCTTTCAGCCTTATATGCGCCTTCGGTCTTTTCCTCAATGTATTCAGCAATGTTGCTCTTGGTGTAGCCAAAGGTCTTATCCCTGGCAAATTCTGTTTCACCTGCCGGAACCAGCTCGTCACCGTATTTTACATAATGTACATTGTCAATGGTAAAACGGCCGCCCTCCTTGAAGAATGGGCAGAGAATCTCGCCGTCGACGGTAATGCCGGCGGCTTTTTCCATTTCCTCCTTCAGCAGGGTGGTCTCTAATGGATAATGGCCCCGGAGCGTGGAGTCGCTGCGGCTGATAATCATATAGTCGCGCTTCATTTCTTTGGCGGCAGCGGCGACTGCCAGGGCAATCTTTTTGTGCTCTGCCGCAGTTTTGGCTGCGGTGAAGCCACGGGAATTGGTGAGTACGAAAAAGAGCTTATTGTTCTCTGCAAAGCCGGCATTGATGCTTTCCTGCTCCCAGTCAGTGTAAACGGAAATGTCATGTACGGTCTGTACTCCGGTAGGATCATCGTCAAGTACCACGATTTTGGCAGTGTTGGCAGCGATTTCTTTCGCCAAAAGCTCATCTACAGCCTTTTCGTCAACACAAGGATAATTATTTAAAACAGAGGCATTTAAATGTTCCATTACAATCACACGCTTTCTATACTGTTTTGGTTGTTAAAAAGGGGGGACCTGCAAATTAAAGGATAATTTACAGGCCCGGTTTCAATATGTTATGGGAGGACAAAACTGATTAGAGGAATGGGAGCGGAACTACATTGTTGATAGCTGCAATAATCATGATTACGATGAACACTGTAAAGCTCGCAATAGTTCCGCCGATGGTCCAGCTCTGAATGGTTTCTGACACGGTGATGCCGGAAAAACGGGAAAGTACCCAGAACCCGGAATCGTTTGGCAGAGAGAAGCCGATACCGCCTGCGCAGATGGCAAGACCTACCAGGACAGGAGATACACCGGTGCCTGCAATAGCCGTACCCAGGATGGATGAAGTGGTAACAAGTGCCACGGTAGTAGAGCCCTGGGAGGCACGGAGCACCGCACTCAGGACAAAGCCCAGTACGATAGGTGAAACATTCATATCGCTCATGGAGGTTACCAGATAATCCCCGATGCCGCTGGTGCTGAGAACCTTGCCGAAGGCACCGCCTGCACCGGTGATGAGCAGGATAAGGCCGGCAGAATCTGCAGCCTCAGTTACCATGGTGTTGAAGCTCTTGACCTGATAAGAGCGAAGTGCGATGAAGGCTACGATACAGCCAAGGAAAAGGGCAATATCCTTTTCACCGGCAAAGGCAAAAATCTGATAGATCAAATCTTCCTTTCCGCAGACGGACATGACAACATTGGACAGGAGAATCAGTACGATAGGGAAAAGCAGGGTAGCCATGGAAAGCCCAAAGCTTGGAAGCCTGCGGGAATCGGTCAGGGGATCCTCCGCCTCACCCTCATAAGCTGGATAGCTGCTGAAGCGCTTGCCATAGAGCCAGCCTGCCACTGCAATGGCACAGAAACCAGCAATCAGGGAGTAGAGCAGGAAGCCGCCTATTTCGGCGTTCATGTTGGCAGCTACTGCCAGCGGACCAGGTGTTGGAATGACCATGGCATGGCCTACAATAGTACCGACACCCAATGCGCAAACGAACATCATGACACTCTTTTTAGTTTCTTTTGCCACATATTTTACGATAGGCATCATGATAACGAAGGCTGCATCCATGAACACAGGAATGGAAATGAGGAAGCCTGCTGTAGTAACGGCAAGGGCAGCGTTGTTTTTGCCGGTTGCCTTCAAAAGACCCTTGGCAATCGCTTCAGTGGCACCGGCTTCATACAGCAGATTGCCGAAGATGATGCCGAGGCCGATGACAATACCGATACCGGTAAGCGTTCCGCCAAATCCGGCGCAGATGACCTTGGGAATTTCCGCCATCGGCATGTTGACGCCAAAGGCTGTTACAATACTGGAAAAAATCAGGGCAATGAATGGATTTACCTTAAATTTGATGATTAATACCAAGAGGATTGCTACGCTGACAACGAAGGCTATCAGCAGAGGGAAACCAGTAACCATAATCGGTACCTCCTATATCAAGCTTTCTTGTCAGATTTTACTTCTACACCGGCCAGCTGCTCAAAATACTGAACAATACCGCCGTGATCGTCATTCATGTGGCCGCCGACCTTCAGAGCCTGCATGATTTCAAAGAGCTGTGCGCTCATTGGAGCAGGTACATCAATAGCGTGAGCAGTAGCCAGAACATTTTTGATGTCCTTATGATTAATGGAAATCTTGCCGCCCGGCACGAAATTTCTGTCTACGATCATGGGAATTTTGGCATCCATGACCACGGAGCCAGCCAGACCGCCCCGGATGGCCTGATATACCTTCCAAGGATCAGCACCTGCTTTGGCAGCCAGAACGAAGGCCTCCGAAACAGCAGCGATGGTCAGGTTTACGATTACCTGATTGGCCAGCTTGGTCACAGAACCGGAGCCGGAGCCGCCGACCAGGAGAGCGCTGGCCCCCATGGCGTTGAAATATTCCTGCAGAGCATCAAAATCTGCCTGATCACCGCCGGCCATAAAGGCCAGAGTGCCGTCAATGGCTTTGGGTTCACCGCCGGAAACAGGAGCATCAACAAAGCCGCAGCCCAGAGCCTTCAGCTTTTCATAGCAATACTTTGATTCAACCGGCGTAACGGAGCTGGTGTCACATACGACAGTGCCCGGCGTAATCTGGGAGGCAACACCGTCAGCCTTGAAAAGTGTATCCTGGGAGATGGCTCCATTTGGCAGGCTCAGGAAAACCACATCGCAGCTTTTGCCCATGGAGGCAGGCGCAGCGGAAACAGCGCCAAGACCAACCAGCTCGTCGACAGCAGCCTGGTTCAAATCAAAAACCTCTAATTGAATACCTGCCTTCAGCAGATTTTTTGCCATTGGACGCCCCATAATTCCCAACCCGATAAATCCAGCCTTTTTCATAATGAAATCCTTCTTTCTTCCAAGCAATAAAATTTTCATAATAACTAACACAATAATAAATACGCCTAAAACTTTATTGTTCATGTACATGATTGGCTTGTTTGCCTTTGATGATTACATAATACTGCATACCGGTATACCGGTCAATAGATTTTTGAAAATTTTACAAACTTTCTTATGAAATGAGAAAAAGTTCAATTTTATGCATTTAATGGAAACTTTCTTTGAGAAAATCTGCTTCAGCTGTTGACCCCTGTGAAATAACAGTATAGGATTATAATAGATGTAATTGGTGACCAATGGGAAGACGAGGGTGAATTTTGATGAATTTTTTGCAGCCGCTGCAGCTAAAGGCGTATGATGAGCTTAAAGGCATGATTATCCGGGGAGAGCTCCAGCCGAAAAGAATCTATTCAGAAACTAAGTTGTCACAGTCGCTTGGTATATCCAGAACGCCCTTCCGGGATGCCATACACAGGCTTACGCATGAGGGCTATCTGGATGTGCTGCCCAGCAAGGGCTTTCAAATACATGAAATGAATGCCCGTGACCTGCTGGAAACATATCAGATACGCTGTGCCCTGGAAGGCTTCTGCATCGTCCAGCTGGCAAAGGATTATGATACGCCGTCAGCCAAGGCATTGTTCTCTGAGCTGGATGAGCTGATTGTCAGGCAGGCGGATATTATCAGTACGACCCATTCTGCCTGTGAGTTTGCGGAATATGATGTGGAGTTCCACAAAAAGATACTTTATCATCTTGATAATTCCCTGATGCAGGATGCTTTTGAAACCTATCTGTATCAGATGAGCAAGCAGATTTCCCTGTCTTTGGAGTCTCCGGGCAGATTGGAGGAGACCATTGCAGAGCATATAGAGATTTTGGACTTCATGAAGATGGGGGCGGTGGGCAGGAGCTACAAGTCCATACTCAACCATTTAGAGAATCCCAAGGTATTGATACACCTTGAGGAATGAATCGAAGGCTAATAAATAAGCAGCCCTGGAGCTTCCGTATATAGCGGAGACCTTTGGGCTGCTTATTTATTGGCAAGATATTTAGATGGCTCATAGGGAACTGGATTGTCCGTCCTGCCCAGCAGGTAGTCAACGCTGGTATGGTAATAGTCAGCCAGCCTGCACAGGAGTGCCAGCGGGATTTCTCTTCTGCCGATTTCATAATAGGAGTAGGCAACCTGAGAACAGTTCAGTAAGCCGGCAATATCCTTTTGCTTCAAATCATGGTCCTCTCTGAGGTTTCTCAGTCTAGAAATGTTCACCGTACCATCTCCCCTCAAGTATGGGGATAGTATATTATAAAACATTCTGTTATATTGACTTATAAAACATAATGTTTTATAATTTTGTTTAGCAGAAGCTGTTAAAGAAATGGAAAATATAAATCAGTATACTTTGGAGCACACAGCATGGCTGTGAAATGGATTGCCTTGCAGGCTGGCCAGGGAGGGAATATTATGCTGGAGAAAATGGATTTGAAGCATTTGCTGCTGCTGCTTATGGCTGCAATATGGGTCGCAGGCCTGTATCCGGAG
>JAQUZO010000073.1 GCA_028691285.1 Anaerovibrio sp.
GATAAGGATATAATGTTTGGTATTCAAATGAAGGAAAAGCATACTGGCTATGTGACCGCTAATGCCAGAGCTCTGGCAGAGCATCTGCAGCTTGCGGAGCATGATGTGCAGCTGGCAGAGCTGATGGGCCTGCTGCACGATGTGGGGCGTTTCCGTCAGTGGCAGCTCTACAGGACCTTCGTGGATGCAGAATCGGAGGATCATGCGGATTTAGGGGTCAAAACAATCCTCCGGCTGCCGTTTTATGATATGCTGGCGGAGGAAGACAGGGAGCTGCTGCTTTTTGCCATCAGTAACCATAATAAAAAGGAGATTGCGCCGCCGCCTTCCCATAGGCATCTGCTTTTTGCCAAGGTGGTGCGGGACGCGGACAAGCTGGATATTTTCCGGGTACTGGCACCCTATCTGACCAGGGATGCCGGCGAGGGAGACAGGTCAGCTGCCGTCCAAAGATTCCTGAAGGGGCCGAATGGCAGTGTCAATGGAGGAGCAAGGGGTGTTTTTGCACCCGGCTTTCTGGAGCGCTTCGTCAATGGGCAGCAGGTGGATTATACCATGATACGCACTGATGAGGACCGCAAGCTGGTGCGGCTCATGTGGGTCTATGATGTGAATTTTGCCTGGACACTGCAGCGCATCCGTGACAGGGGCTATATAGATGCGATTATTGCCAACCTGCCCTGGAGTGAACAGGTGGCGCTGGGAGTGCAGCGCCTCAGGGCTTATGTGGAAAAAAAGTGCAGCACTTCGGATTTGCCATTATAATAGGATAGCATCTGTATATAACAAGAGCATTTAATACAATATATGCGGTTATGTATGGATATATCATACAAATTATGATATAATTAACAGCATTATATACATTATAAAAGTTATGAATAAGGAGCGACAGCCTGATGCCTGAAATTTTGACCAACCCTTCTAATTTCATTCAGAATGAAATTAATGATGATATCAAGAATGGCCGTTACGGGGAGGGAATACATACCCGTTTCCCGCCGGAACCGAACGGTTATCTCCATATTGGCCATGCCAAGTCCATATGCCTGAACTTTGGTTTGGCAGAGCAGTACGGCGGTATGTGCAATCTGCGTTTCGATGACACCAATCCTGTCAAGGAGGATGTGGAATATGTAGATTCCATCAAGGCAGATGTAAAATGGCTGGGGTTCAGCTGGGCTGACCGCATGTATTATGCCTCAGATTATTTTGGCAGACTGTATGAATATGCGGTGCAGCTCATTCAGGCGGGCAAGGCTTATGTGGATGATTCCACGGCGGAGGAAATCCGGGCCATGCGCGGTACGCTTACCGAGGCAGGCAAGGAAAGCCCGTACAGGAACCGCAGTGCGGCAGAGAACATGGAGCTGTTCACCCGCATGAAGAACGGCGAGTTTGCCGATGGGGAAAAGGTTCTGCGGGCCAGGATTGATATGGCAGCTGCCAACATCAATATGCGCGACCCGGTGATTTACCGTATCGCCCATGCAGCTCACCACCGTACGGGAGATGAATGGTGCATTTATCCGATGTATGATTTTGCGCACCCTTTGTCTGATGCGATTGAGGGGATTACCCATTCCATCTGTACACTGGAGTTTGAGGACCACCGTCCTCTGTATGACTGGCTGCTGGAGGCAGTGGGGCTGGACGTTGCTGCCCGCCCGCGCCAGATTGAGTTTGCCCGCCTGAACCTGACCAATACAGTTACCAGCAAGCGCAAGCTGCGTCAGCTGGTGGAGGAAGGTTATGTAGCGGGCTGGGATGACCCAAGGATGCCGACTATTTCCGGGCTGCGCCGCCGCGGCTATACCTCGGCAGCCATCCGTGCCTTCTGCCGCGAGGTCGGTGTTGCGAAGGCCAACAGCCTGGTGGATGTGGCAATGCTGGAGCACTGCATCCGTGACGATTTGAACAATAACGCAGACCGTATAATGGCAGTCCTGCGTCCTTTGAAGGTAGTCATTACCAACTATCCTGAGGGACAGAAGGAATACATGCTGGCGGAGAACCATCCCTTCAAGGGAGGGCATCGCTATGTGCCGTTTACAAGGGAGCTGTATATAGAGCAGGAGGATTTCATGGAGGAGGCTCCAAAGAAGTTCTTCCGTTTGAAGCCTGGCGGAGAGGTGCGCCTGAAGCATGGTTACATCATAAAATGTGATGAAGCTGTCAAAGATGCCGAAGGCAATATCATCGAGCTGCACTGCAGCTATGACCCTGATTCCAAGACCGGCGGGGAAACTGCCAATCGCAAGGTAAAGGGTACAATCCACTGGGTTTCTGCCGAGGATGCATTGAAGGCAGAGGTTCGTCTGTATGATTATCTCATTGAGACGGATGAAAAGGGTGAGGTTCCGGCAGACTTTTTGGCAGCCGTCAACCAGAGTTCCCTGGAGGTTCTGCATGATGCGAGGATTGAGCCGAGTGTCCGCCTGACAGGCGAGGGAACTCATTATCAGTTCCTGCGCCAGGGCTATTATGTGGTAGATAAGGATTCCTGCCCTGAGCAGCTGGTATTCAACCGGGTGGTTGGGCTGAAGGATTCCTGGGCAAAGGCAAAGAAAGGATAAGGTATGGCTAAGGTTCCCAAAGGATTATCTGATAAGGATATGCTGCAGGGATATGTGGAGCAGGTGACCATGGAGTCACAGTTCCTGGCTGCCGAGGAGGCAGAGGACAAAAGGCGCCGCACCCGGGCAGGCCTGTCAGGACCGGAACAGAATATTGCTCTGACCGGCTTCAGCGATGAGCTGGTGGAGGAGCTTGGTAAGAAGCTCCTGGAGCTGAAAATGGAGCTGTTTCGGGACGGCATCAGGAATTATGCCATGAAAGTCAAAAAGGACGGACGAAGCATCATTATCAAGCCTGTGGAATTGAAGCAGAAGCCTGAAGGCAAGTCCGGACGCAGGTGATTTTCGGCAGCGTTATTGTGTGTATTTTGTACAAAACCAAGAAAATGCGTTGGGTCTAAGTAATAGCGTATTTATAAGAAGGAGGCATAAATTTGTTTGACTCTACTACTCTTGCGGTGACAATTTTTATCATCGCCTATGCACTGATTATTTCAGAGAAGGTACATCGTACCATTGTAGGTATTTTCGGTGCTATGCTGATGATTATGTTTGGCATCCTCTCTCAGGAAACGGCAATCCATCACATTGATTTCAATACCCTGGGCCTGCTCATGGGCATGATGATCATTGTAAATATTACGGCAGAAACCGGTTTGTTCAATTTTCTGGCTATCTGGGCAGCTCAGAAGGTAAAGGCACAGCCGATGAAGCTGCTGCTGGCGCTGGCTACTCTGACGGCAGTCTGCTCTGCTTTGCTGGATAATGTGACGACGGTGCTTTTGACGGTGCCGGTAACTTTCAGCATCACCTCCCAGTTGAAGGTAGATGTCAAGCCGTTCCTGATGGCACAGATTTTGGCCTCCAATATCGGCGGCACGGCAACCCTGGTGGGTGATCCGCCGAATATCATGATTGGCTCTGCTGTAGGCTTGAGCTTTATGGATTTCGTAATGAACCTGGCAGCTCCGGCTGTCGTGATTTTCCTGGCGACCATCGTAATCCTGGAATTCCTGTACGGCAAGAGTCTTCACACTACACCTGAGCTGCAGGCACAGGTCATGAAGCTGAAGCCTGCCAAGCAGATTACGGACGTATCTCTTCTGAAGCGCTGCCTGTTTGTGCTGGTGCTGACTATGGGTCTGTTTGTAGCCCACGGTGCTTTGGGACTGGAATCGGCAACGGCTGCCATGTTCGGTGCCGGCCTGCTGCTGCTGCTTACCTTTACCCGTGATGAGGAAAAGATTGCCAAGATTCTCAGCAAGGTAGAATGGCTGGCGATTTTCTTCTTTGCCGGCCTGTTTATCCTGGTTGGCGCACTGGTGGAGACCGGTGTCATCAAGATGCTGGCTGCAGAAGCGATGTCGATAACCCAGGGCTCTGTAGAGTCTACAGCGATCCTGATTTTGTGGATGAGTGCGATTGCTTCTGCTTTCGTGGATAATATCCCGTTCGTTGCGACCATGATTCCGCTGATCAAGGACATGGGTGCGATGGGTATTACCAATCTGGAGCCTTTGTGGTGGTCTTTGGCTTTGGGCGCCTGTCTGGGCGGCAATGGTACCCTGATCGGTGCCAGTGCCAATGTTGTCGTGGCTTCCTTGGCTGCGCAGCACGGCCAGCAGATTTCCTTCCTTGGCTTCATGAAGGTGGCCTTCCCATGTATGATTTTGTCCATTATTATGTCTACAGTTTATGTATATTTGAGGTATTTGATGTAACAGGTTTTATACCGCAGGCCTAATCCATTGCTGTATTCAGAAATGAGTTAGACAACGATATAATTCTTTATGAATTTTGAGGGGGCAAAGGGTTTTGTTTGACTTGACTTCTATTGCGGTAACAATTTTTCTGGTTGCTTATGCACTGATTATTTCGGAAAAGGTGCATCGTACTATCGTAGGTATTTTCGGTGCTATGCTGATGATCATGTTTGGCGTTCTGTCGCAGGAAACAGCCATCCATCATATCGATTTCAACACTTTGGGACTGCTCATGGGTATGATGATCATTGTCAATATCACAGCAGAAACGGGTTTGTTCAATTTTCTGGCTATCTGGGCGGCCCAGAAGGTCAAGGCGCAGCCGATGAAGCTGCTGCTGGCTCTGGCTGCCCTGACAGCAGTCTGCTCCGCTTTTCTGGATAATGTGACTACGGTGCTTTTGACGGTGCCGGTAACCTTCAGTATCACCTCTCAGCTCAAGGTAGATGTCAAACCGTTCCTGATGGCACAGATTTTGGCTGCCAATATCGGCGGTACAGCCACCCTGGTGGGTGACCCGCCGAATATCATGATTGGTTCCTCGGTCGGTCTGAGCTTTATGGATTTTTTGATGAATCTTACAATACCGGTTGTCGTAATTTTTTTGGTGACGATTTTCCTGCTGGAAGCTGTTTACGGCAAGCATCTGCATACAACGCCTGAGCTGCAGGCACAGGTCATGAAGCTGAATGCTGCCAGACAGATTACAGACGCATCTCTTTTGAAGCGGTGCCTGTTTGTGCTGGCGCTGACGATGACCCTGTTTGTGCTGCATGGCGCTTTGGGGCTGGAGTCGGCAACTGCCGCCATGTTTGGTGCAGGCCTGCTGCTCCTGATTACCTTTACCAGCAACGAGGAAAAGATTGCCAAGATTCTCAGCAAAATCGAGTGGCTGGCGATTTTCTTCTTTGCCGGCCTGTTCATCCTGGTTGGTGCTCTGGTGGAAACCGGCGTCATCAAGATGTTGGCTGCTGAGGCGATGTCCATAACCCAGGGGTCTGTAGAATCGACCTCTATCCTGATTTTGTGGATGAGTGCGATTGCGTCTGCCTTTGTGGACAATATACCGTTTGTTGCGACCATGATTCCACTAATCAAGGATATGGGAGCGATGGGTATTACCAATCTGGAGCCTTTGTGGTGGTCCCTGGCCCTGGGCGCCTGCCTGGGCGGCAATGGTACCTTGATTGGTGCCAGCGCCAATGTCGTGGTGGCTTCCATGGCTGCTCAGCATGGGCAGAAGATTTCATTCATCGGGTTTATGAAGATTGCCTTCCCATGTATGATTTTGTCTATTATCATCAGTACCGTATATGTGTATCTGAGATATCTGATGTAAATCTGGCTCAAAGCTCCGCCTTTTTATGAGGGCGGGGCTTTTGTGCTCTTTGTATGGAGTTTCCTTATATGCTTTTTCGGAGGGAGCGGTTAAAATGAATATTGAAACAATCGGTTTTATCGGCACTGGTGTCATGGGCAGCAGTATGGCGAGGCACCTGCAGGCTGCAGGCTGTAAGGTGGGCATCTACACCAGAACCAGGGCCAGGGCACAGGCCCTGCTGGACCTGGGAATGAAGTGGTACGATACACCGGCGCAGCTTGCGGCTGACAGTGATGTGGTAATTTCTATGGTAGGCTATCCCTGCGATGTGGAAAGCATATACATGGGGGAAAATGGAGTGCTGTCCGCAAAAAAAGGCGGATATATTGTGGACATGACCACCTCCAGTCCCAAGCTGGCTCAAAGGCTCTATGCAGCTGCAAAGGAAAAGGGCATTGCCGCTTTGGATGCACCGGTTTCCGGCGGTGATTCGGGTGCGAGGAATGCCTCCCTTGCTATCATGGTCGGCGGTGACGAGGCAGCCTTTGATGACCTGCTGCCGGTTTTTCAGGCGATGGGGAAAACCATCAATTATTTTGGCGGAGCAGGCTGCGGCCAGTACACAAAGATGGCAAATCAGATCGCCATTGCGGCAGGTATGCTGGGGGTGGCAGAATCACTGGCGTATGCGCAGAAAATGGGTCTGGAGGCTGGGAAGGTGCTCGAAACCATCGAAACGGGTGCAGCAGGCTCCTGGTCCCTGTCGAATCTGGGACGGCGGATGCTCCGGGGAGATGATGCACCTGGCTTTTATATCAAGCATTTTATCAAGGATATGAGGATTGCTCTTGAATCGGCCCGGGAAGCCGGACTGGAGCTGCCGGGACTGCAGCAGGCAAAGAAGCTGTATGACCAGCTGGCGGCAGAGGGTATGGAAGACAAGGGAACCCAGGCAATCATCAAGTTTTATTTGAGATGATATTTTCTTGACGGCGGGGTCTAGTTCTGCTATACTCATCTTACAAACAAATAGCGAAGGGGAGTAACCTCGTGGCTGTTGTCAACAAGCATGCCGTTAGTTCGGCTGGCAGCAGCATTGTTATTGGAGCAATAGGTGAGACTTTCGTGTGGCATCAGTTTTCTGGTGCCATGCGGAGGTCTCTTTTGTTTTTTCAGGAGGAATGACAAATGGAAATGAGTATTTTATCATTGGATTTTCTGGCTGCCCTGGGCAGCATAGTGCTTTTGGATTTGCTGCTGGGCGGTGACAATGCAGTGGTCATAGCGATGGCTGCCAACAAGCTGCCGCCAGCTCTGAGGAAAAAGGCAGTCCTGATCGGTACGGCAGGTGCGGTTGCCGTTCGCCTGCTTATGACCATGGTTGTGGTATGGCTGCTGACAATCCCTTATCTGCAGGTAATCGGCGGCCTGATTCTGCTGCCGATTGCCGTCAAGCTGCTCCTGCCGGAAAAGGAAGAAAAAGAGGTAAAGGCTGCGCAGAACCTTTGGGGCGCGGTAAAGACCATCCTGATTGCAGATGCCGCAATGGGCGTGGACAATGTGCTGGCGATTGCCGGCGCATCCCATGGAAGTTTTCTGCTGGTGATCATGGGCTTCTTGATCAGCATTCCGATTATTGTAGGCGGCAGTACAGTCATCGGTAAAATCATGGACAGGTATCCCGCTGTTCTTTATGGCGGTTCGGCCCTTCTGGGCTGGACAGCCGGTTCCATGATTATCCATGACAGGCTCCTCGGCCCGGTTATTGCCTCCTATGCGGGTGACATGGGTGCAGAAGCCATCCGGGTGCTGCTGGCAGCAGGCGTGGTAGCAGTGGGCTATGTGCTGACCCGCAGAAAAATTGCAGGCTGCTGCGAATAAATGCTTTCTGAATAGTAAGAAGGCAGCTAAAAAGCCGAAGCGGTTTCCGCTTCGGCTTTTGAATTTTGCTGGTGCTTCAATTCATGTACATATTGTCCTTGGCCTTGTAGGCAAATTCCTGCAGCTCCTTCAGAGAGTGCTTGGAGGGAGAATTTTCGTAGGCTGGCAGGCGCTTTGCGATGAACTGGGTGTCTATATTGCCGGTACGGAAATAATCGTCCTCCAGGATACGCTGATGGAGAGGAATAGTCGTCTTGACGCCCTCTACCTGGAATTCCTCCAGAGCGCGCTGCATGATTTTGATGGCATCGCCGCGGGTGCGTCCTCTGGCAATGATTTTGGCAATCAATGAATCATAGTACGGCTCGATAGAAAGGTCGGCAGTAAAGCCGCTGTCAAAGCGTATTCTTGGGCCGCCCGGTTCATGCCATTTCGTGATTTTGCCGGGAGACGGCATGAAGTTCTGGTCCGGATCCTCGGCATTTATGCGGCATTCAATGGCGTGTCCCTGGACACAGACATCCTTTTGGGAAATTTCCAGCGGCTCGCCTGCCGCAATCTTGATTTGAGTGCGAACTAAATCAATGCCGGTAACTGCCTCTGTGATACCATGCTCCACCTGTACGCGGGGATTGATTTCCATAAAGTAAAACTGGTTGTTTGACAAATCCAGCAAAAACTCCACGGTGCCGATATTGGTATAGTGAACGCTCTTGGCAGCCTTGACCGCCAGCAGACCGACCTCCTGCCGCATGGCATCCGTCAGGGCAATGGAAGGAGATTCCTCCAGCAGCTTTTGGTTGCGGCGCTGCAGGGAACATTCGCGCTCGCCAAGATGGATGATGGAACCGTAATTATCTGCGACAATCTGCACTTCAATATGGCGTGAGCGCTCAATGTAATGCTCAAAATAAAATTTAATCCGGTGCAGATCGACAATCTCGAGAATTTCCTCCAGCTCCTTGGCATTATGGGCAACGAACATGCCCTTGCCGCCGCCGCCGGAAACGGGCTTTAAAATAACAGGATAACCGACCTCTCTGGCAGCTTCCATCGCCATTTCATTGCCGGTCAGAGGCTCGCTGCCCTTGGCCATCGGTATGCCGGAAGGTTCCATGGACAGCCTTGCCACATCCTTGTCTCCTACCTGCCGGATGGTG
>JAQUZO010000074.1 GCA_028691285.1 Anaerovibrio sp.
ACAATTCTGGACTGAATGGTTCAGCATAAATACATACAACATAGAAACGAGGGTTTATTATTGCAAAGGGCAACAGAGGAAATCATTGAATTTCAGGACAGACAGGAGGCCCAGGCTCTGCTGGGCGAAAGGGATGAGTTTATCCGCGTGCTGATGGATAATTTTGATGCGCGGTTCGTCAGCCGGGGCGAGGGTGTGACCATCAGCGGGGAAGCATCCCAGGTAGAGCCTGCCGCCAGGGTGCTGCGTGAGCTGCAGTATCTCTACCGTCAGGGAACTGCCATCACGATGCATGAGGTGCGCTACAGCACCGGGCTGGTCAAGGGCGGCAAGGGAGAAGCTCTGCACAGCCTGTTTGGTGATACGCTTCTTGTTACCTCCCGTGGGCGCCATGTCAGGCCAAAGACGCTTGGTCAGAGGATTTATGTCGATGCTGTCAGGCATAATTTCATCACCTTTGGTGTAGGTCCTGCCGGTACAGGCAAGACCTATCTGGCTGTGGTATTGGCCTGTGCGGCTCTGAGGAACCGTGAGGTGGAGAAGCTGATTCTTACCCGTCCGGCAGTTGAGGCAGGAGAGAAGCTGGGCTTTTTGCCTGGCGATCTGCAGGAAAAGGTTGATCCCTATCTGCGCCCGCTTTATGATGCCCTGCAGGATATTCTGGGGCAGGATGTCTTCCAGAAGCTGATGCTCAAGGGAGTAATCGAGGTAGCGCCGCTGGCTTATATGAGGGGGCGTACCCTGGAAAATGCCTTTGTGATTTTGGACGAGGCGCAGAATACCACTGCCCGGCAGATGAAGATGTTTTTGACCCGGTTGGGCTTCGGCTCACGCATGGTAGTCACCGGCGACCCGGGACAGATCGATTTGCCTTTTGGGGCAGTTTCCGGGCTTGTCGAGGCAGCCAGGATCCTGGACGGGGTAAATGGCGTCGGCGTCGTGCGCATGGAGGCTGTGGATGTGATACGCCATGAGGTTGTCACGCGCATTGTAGAGGCCTATGAGGCTTATGAAGAAAAACAGCGGGCTGCCAAAACGCGGCGGCTGGAAAATAAGGATATTGCTAGAGTGAAAAAGGAACAGGTTTAAATATTGATGGAAATTATTATTGGCTATGAGCCGGAAGATTTGCAGATTGCTGAAAAAATGGGTTCTCTGGAGGAGCTGGAAAAAATCATCAGGCGGGCAGTTGAGATTACAGGACCGCTTTATGATGTGGAAAAGGCCGAGGTCAGCATTACCCTGACTGATGATGCGCACATCCACAAGCTGAATCAGGAGTATCGTGGTCTGGACAGGCCGACGGATGTACTTTCCTTCGCCTTTGCAGACAGCGAGGAGCCGGAGGTTGAGGATGGGCCTGACAGCGAGGTGCTGGGGGACATCATCATCTCACTGGAGAGAGCATGGGCACAGGCAGAGGAATACGGGCACGGCATGGAACGGGAACTGTCCTTTTTGGCCGTACACGGGATGCTGCATCTTCTGGGCTATGACCACATGGAGGAAGAGGAGCGCATGGAGATGGAGGAGGAGCAGCGCTATATCATGGGGAAGCTTGGAATTTCCCGCGATGGCAAGGGCATGGTTCTGCCTCTGGCGCAGGAGGCTCAGGTCACTGCAGGGGGCACCAGGGCAGCCAGGACAGAGGAGACTGTGCCTCAGCAGCATTTTTCCATTGATCCCAAGACGCATAAATCCGGCTTTGTCGCTGTAATCGGACGGCCGAATGTAGGCAAATCAACTCTGATAAACAGCCTTATCGGGCAGAAAATCGCGATTATGTCCGATAAGCCTCAGACGACACGCACCCGCATTACCTGTATCCTGACGCAGCAGGATGCCCAGATGGTATTTTTGGATACGCCGGGTATCCACAAGCCGAAGCACAAGCTGGGGGAATATATGGTCAAGGCGGCGGAGGGCACATTGAAGGAAGTCGATGTAATCATCTTTGTCGTAGATGCCACAGAAAAATTCGGACCGGGCGAGCAGTATATCCTGGAAAGGCTGCAGGCAACCAAAAAGCCGGTAGTGCTGGCGATAAACAAGCTGGATCTGCTGACGGACAAGGAGCAGCTGCTGCCGATTATCACCGGCTACAATGGCAGGTATTCCTTTACTGCTACCGTGCCGATTTCCGCCAAGGAGGAAAATAATCTGGAGGGGCTTTTGACAGAAATCAAGAAGCACCTGCCTAAGGGACCGCAGTATTATCCTGAGGATATGGTTACAGATCAGCCAGAACGCCTGATTGTGGCGGAGCTGATTCGGGAAAAGGCACTCTGGCAGACCAGAGAGGAAATACCGCATGCCATCGCTGTGGATATTGAGGAAATGAAAGCCCGTGCCAACGGTGATATGTATGTCCGTGCCACAATTTATGTAGAGCGCGAATCTCAAAAGGGGATCGTCATCGGCAAGCGCGGTGCTCTGCTGAAGGAGATTGGCGCCAAATCCAGAGAGGATATCCAGATGCTGCTGGGCTGCAAGGTATTCCTTGATTTGTGGGTCAAGGTGAAGAAGGACTGGCGCAACCGAGATAATGTCCTGTCTGATTTTGGACTGCAGGATTGATGATGAGGGATTTGGGTGATGTTCAATGCCGGGTATGGGCATAATTGTTAATATGGCGGGCATTGCCGCCGGCGGAGTGGTTGGCATGCTCTGCGGCCGTCTGATGAAGGAGCGGTTCCAGCAGACACTGATGAAGGCATGCGCTGTGGCAATCATTTTTCTGGGGCTGGGAGGCACTCTGCAGGAAATGCTGTACCTCGCCCCCGACGGGCATATAAACTGTACTGGCACCAATATGATGCTGGGGAGCCTGATTTTGGGAGCCCTGGCAGGAGAGCTGCTCAATCTTGAGGACAGGCTTGTGCAGCTTGGCGAGTGGCTGAAAAGAAAAAGCGGCAGCGGCGGTGATGCAGCCTTTGTAGATGGCTTTGTGACAGCATCCCTGACCGTGTGCATTGGTGCGATGGCGGTGATTGGTTCGATAAATGACAGGCTGCTGGGTGATGCCACGGTTCTGTTTGTCAAAACAGTGCTGGACTGCATCATTGTTATGATGCTGGCGGCTGCTATGGGGAAGGGCTGTATTTTTTCTGCGGTTTCCGTGGGAATTTTTCAGGGAAGCATCTTCCTGCTGGCAGGCTTTGCCGAGCCGCTGATGACAGAGGGAGCTCTGGCAAATCTGGGCTATGTAGGCAATATACTCATATTCTGCGTAGGCATCAATCTTTTGGGGGCAGCTCATATCCGGGTGGCCAATTTGCTGCCAGCTCTGCTTGCAGCTGTCGGCTGGAGTTTTTTGTAGTCTGCAGGCGCAGCAGGAAATTTCCTGCTTTGCTGTATGGCTGTGTGTTGAAGGGGGTGCTGTCATGTTAGTTCGTGAGCGGATTGAGGAGCAGGAGTATCTGCTGTTGTCTCCTCTGGCTGCTAAAAGCAGGGAAGCGGCAAGGGGATGTTCCCAGGAGGAATGTCCTTTCCGCAGCAAGTTCCAAAGGGACAGAGACAGGATTATCCACTCAAAGGCCTTTCGGCGCCTCAAGCATAAGACACAGGTATTCATCATTTCCGGAGATCATTACCGTACCCGCATGACCCACAGTCTGGAAGTATCCCAGATTGGCCGCACTATTGCCAGGAGCTTGCGGCTGAACGAGGATCTGACAGAGGCTATTGCCATGGGGCATGATGTGGGGCATACTCCCTTTGGCCATTCCGGCGAAGCGGCACTGCAGAAGCTGACCGGGCATTTTGCCCACAACGAGCAGAGCCTCAGAGTGCTGAGATATTTGGAGAAGGGCGGCGCAGGGCTTAATCTGACCCGGGAGGTAGAGGATGGCATCATCCATCACAGCGGCAGTGTCCAGCCCTTTACGCTGGAGGGGAAGATTGTCCATTGGGCAGACCGCATTGCCTATCTCTGCCATGATTTTGACGACAGCATGCGGGCAGGGCTTTTGCGGGCAGGTGATTTGCCGCCGCTGGTGCAGAAGCGGATAGGGACAGTGACTTCACAGATGATTACTGCCATGGTGTCAGATATCATCTGCAATTCCGAGGCTGGAGATGACATAGCATTTTCAGAAGCGATATCGGAGGCGATGGAGGTATTCCGCAGCTTTATGTTCGAGCGCATCTATCATTCAGATACCCTGGCGCGGGAGCGGCGGCAGGGAGTATTTGTTTTGGAGCAGCTTTACCGGTATTTTATGGAGCACAGCAGCAGCCTGCCGGTGGAATTCCAGCAGCGGCAGGAGACCTGGGGGCTGCAGCAGACTGTAGTGGATTATGTGGCAGGGCTGACAGACAGCTATGCGGTTCAGCTCTTCAATGATATCTTCATGCCGCCGGTAGGCGGTATGGTCAGGTGAGCGGGGAAAATACAGCAGCTTCAGGCAGCAGCTCTGAGGTGATTGGGTGGAGGTCATGGCGGTGGCGGATAAGTTGATGCAGGGCAGGGCGGACAAAATCCATGTGGTCATGATAGCCTACAATGGCATGGTGGTTCTGCTGCTGTCACTTTTTATGGGGCTCACTCAGCAAAAGGTCAATAGTGAAATGCTGGCCCTGGAATATCTGTACAGCCTTTCTGCTTTGCCTGTGCCGGCGGAGGAAATGCTGGTGGGTGCCATGTGCTCTTTTTCAGTGATGGCCGCCTGCGGTTATATATACGGCAATGTGCGGCGGCTGCCTCAGCTCTTTCGTTACTGTGTGTTTTGCGTAGAGCTTGCGGCAGGGATTTTTCTGCTGCACAGCATCAACCTTTCCTATGACGGAGTGGTGCTTCTGCTGCTGGCGGACTTTATGTACTGCTATCAGGGAGAAAAGCAGCTCAGGATGATGCTGCTGGTGATGGCGGTGATTTACGGGCTGATCATTTATAATGTGTCTCTGCTGCGGCTGGATATGGTTTCCTTTGAGGCATATCTGAAATATTACAGTACCGGTATGCAGAGTCTCCTGCTGGCTGTCAGGAGCTTCATCGGCTATGGCAATATCATGCTTTTTGTGGTGTATATGCTGGCGCTGCTGCAGGATAAAAGCAAGGAAAACGCCGAGATTGCAGATTTGAATTACCGTATGCTCATGACCAATGAGCTTCTGCATGAAAGCAACAACAGGCTGAATATTTCCAACGCCGAGCTGAATCACGCCAACAAAAAGCTGCGGGAGTATGCCATGACGATTGCCAGCCTGGCAGAAATCAGGGAACGGAACCGTCTGGCAAGGGAAATCCACGATACGCTGGGACATGCTCTGACGGGAATCGCGGCGGGGCTGGATGCCTGTATGGTGACCATAGATTTGGCACCGGATGCCACCAAAAGGCAGCTTGCCAAAATACACGCAGCCGCCAAGCGGGGCATCAGAGATGTCAGGCGCAGTATGCACATGCTGCGGCCTGATGATTTGGAAAAAATGGTTTTCAAGGATGCTCTGAGGAAGCTGACGGAGGATTTTGCAGAGGCCAGCGGGGTGCAGGTGGATTTGCAGATGGATGATTTTCCTGCCAATCTGCGGGAGGATCAGACCGAGGTGATTTACCGTATTGTGCAGGAAAGCCTGACCAATGCCAGCCGTCACGGGCATGCCACCGAGGTAAGGGTTTTTTTGCTGCAGACGGCAGAGAAGCTGAGCATCATTGTTTCCGATAATGGCAGGGGCTGTCAGGACATCAAAAAGGGCTTCGGGCTGCACCACATGGCAGAAAGAGTGGGGCTGCTGGGGGGCACGCTGGAATACTGGAGCGAGAAGGGATTTGTGCTGGAGGCAAACCTGCCTCTGAACCTTCAGGGCTGATGCGCTGTGCCGGCTTTCGGTGCCGGCAAGGGGCATGTACAGAGGGGCGGAGATATGTATGATAAGGGTAATGATTGCCGATGACCAGGAGCTGATAAGGGAAAGCCTGCAGATTGTCCTGGACATCAACGAGGATATGCAGGTGGTCGGCCTGGCACAGAACGGCGTGGAGCTTCTGGAGCTTTTGGCAGGGCAGGCAGCGGACATTATTCTCATGGATGTGCGTATGCCCAAGCTGGATGGGGTACAGGCTACAAAAGCGGTCAAAAATAAATATCCGGACACTAAAATCATTATTTTGACGACCTTCGACGATGATGAGTATGTGCTGAACGGGCTGAAGTACGGAGCCAGCGGCTATCTGCTGAAGGGGATTTCTGTGCCCGAGCTGTCGGCGGCCATCCGAAAGGTGGCAGCCGGAGAAGCCATGCTGAACACGGATATCGTCACCAAGGTGGTGAAGCTGTTCAGCCAGCTGTCGGTTGCCGGTCAGGCGATGGCTGCCCTGGGAGAGATGGCGCCCAGCAGGGAAGAGCAGGAGGAACGGCAAAGGGCCTTTGTGATTGAGGTGGATGCCTGCGGGGCAGGAGAGCTGACAAGGACGGAGCGCAATATTGTCAGGCTGGTGGGGCATGGCATGTCCAACCGGGAGATAGCCGCTGAGCTGAGCTTTTCGGAGGGAACGGTGCGCAACAGTCTGAGCATTGCTCTCAGCAAGCTGGCTCTCCGGGACAGGACACAGCTTGCCATCTGGTCAGTGCAGACAGGTATGGCACAGGAAAGGCTGGAGTAAGGCAGGAGAAAATATGACAAATGTCATGCGGCTGCTGCTGAAAGATGTGATAAAAATCAGATTAAATTACTCTCAAAATGGCTAAAATAATAACTACAGGAAGCTGTTATTCCAGGTAAGATGTTATTTGAAGCAATATATTGGGAGGCAGGCAAGATGATGGATATAAGATTCAGCAGTCCGCTGGAAGGGAAATTGATTCCTCTGGAAAAGGTGCAGGACCCGGTGTTTTCCGCCGGTATCATGGGACGCGGCGGCGCGGTACAGAATCCGGGCGGCAGGGTGACAGCTCCCTTTGACGGAGAGGTGACTTCGGTTTTTGATACCAGGCATGCCATTGGTCTTGTGTCAGAGACTGGTGTGGAGCTGCTCATCCATGTGGGGCTTGATACGGTCAGCCTGCAGGGCAGGCATTTTACGGCCCATGTGCAGGAGGGAGACAAGGTAAAGAAGGGGGATCTGCTGCTGGAATTCGATGAAGCAGCTATCCGGGAGGCAGGTTATGATACTACAACGCCGGTAGTAGTCACGAATGCCGACGAATTTGGCACCATCATCATAGACCTGCCGCCGGGACAGCGGGTAGTGTCCGCAGCCGTTCAGCCAGCGGAGGAGAACGGGTGCGGGGAGCCGGGAGATGAGAAAATGGAAAGCATGGAAAGCAGGGAAGAGCGGGTAGCCGCTCAGATCGTGCAGCATGTGGGCGGAATGGGCAATATCCGTTCCGCAGAGCATTGCGCCACCAGGCTGCGCCTGATTTTGAATGATAAATCAAAGCTTGATGAAAAGGCAATCGAGGAAATCGGCGGAGTCAAGGGACAGTTTTTTGCTGCCGCTCAATATCAGATAATTTTGGGTACGGGCTTTGTGGACAAGGTCTATGACGCCATGGTGCACCATAACGGCACCTTGGCAGGCTCCAGCAGCAAGGAAGCTGCTTACGATGAAATGACGGTAGCCCAAAAGATTTCCCGTACCTTTGGTGATGTATTTGTTCCGATTATTCCGGTACTGGTGGCAACAGGCTTGTTTATGGGGCTGCGGGGCATGACCCTGAGCCTGGGGATGGAATTCAGCGAGAATTTCCTGCTCATGAGCCAGATCCTGACAGATACGGCTTTTGCTTTTTTGCCGGCGCTGGTCTGCTGGTCTACCATGAAGAAGTTCGGCGGTACGCCTGTCATCGGCATCGTTTTGGGGCTGATGCTGGTGGCGCCGCAGCTGCCGAATGCCTATGCCATTGCAGGCGGGGAGGCGCAGCCGATGCTGATGGATGTGCTGGGCATCAATGTGCCGGTGGTCGGCTATCAGGGTTCCGTGCTGCCGGCTCTGGTGCTGGGCATCTTTGCTGCTAAAATGCAGCAGGCGTGCAAGAAATTTGTGCCGGATGTAGTTGATTTGATTGTTACGCCGTTTCTGACGCTGCTGGTTTCCATGCTTTTGGGCCTTCTGGTGGTTGGCCCGGTTATGCATATCGTGGAAGCAGCAGTTTTTGGGGCGGTCCGTGCCTTCCTGGAGATGCCTTTCGGTATCGGCGGCTTTATCGTAGGCGGTGTACATCAGGTGATTGTAGTCAGCGGCGTGCATCATGTGTTCAATGCTCTTGAGGTGCAGCTTTTGGCCGCTACCGGCCGGGATGCCTTCAACGCAATCATCACCGGTGCCATTGTGGCACAGGGCGGTGCGGCGGCTGCAGTTGCCGTCAGGACCAGGGATGCCAAGAAGCGTGCTCTGTACATTTCTTCTGTTATCCCGGCTTTTTTGGGGATTACAGAACCGGCAATTTTCGGTATCAATCTCCGCTTTATGAAACCTTTCCTTTATGCTCTGGCAGGGGGAGCATGTGCAGGCGGTCTGGCAAGCTTTATGCATTTGGCAGGTACGGGCATGGGCATTACAGTGCTGCCGGGTACACTTTTGTATCTTGACAATCTGCTGCCTTATCTGCTGGTCAATCTGGTGGGCTTTG
>JAQUZO010000075.1 GCA_028691285.1 Anaerovibrio sp.
AGATCCCCATGCAGTCGCTGGATTGGCTTTCTCCAATCCAAAAACGAAATCAGCTGGCATAGACTATTGGATTTTTCCATAGGATTTTGCCGTTTCTGAGGTCTCACATCATTGACAAATCTACAGAATTCTATAAAATAATTATTTAATCCACAACAACAGCAGATCAGGAATTTGCAGCTTGAAGAAAAAGGAAAAGAATGCTGCATATTACAATCCCAATCAAACTGATGATAAGATATGCGATATTGTTTTTCTTTTCGTTGGTACTCTCATTACGGACCAAGACGCAAAAGTTATAAACGGCATTACACAGAAAAACAATTAAGCCGCATAAAAACGCAAAAAAGCCCAACACAACCAGAAAAAAATTTTCATCAACAATATTTTCCACCGAATTGGCCCTAAGTGCAAAAAGGGCTATGCCGATGGCAAAAAACACGATTCCCAAAAGGATACTGAATAAATTACCTCGATTAACAATGACTGTTCTTATTTTCTCCAACATATTGACCACCCTTTCCTTTGCAGCCTGATTATTTCTTCTGAAAGCTGTATGATGTTCAGCACTCTATTATATGAAAAACTGCGATTATAAACCTCTAAGAGTTTCAAACTAGTAGATTAAGTAAACTACAATCCCTAATCACTATATATACTTTATAAGCTTGAAAATGTCAACAAAAAGCGGCAAAACAGGTCTTTAGTATGATTAATTATACCATTCGCAGATTATCCTCAGTATACAATACTCAATTTACCGTATATTTGCTGATACATCATTTTGACGATTCAATTTATGGCAAAACAGTCATAAACAGCAGTAATGAATTCAGGATGTTCAGACAGGAAAGAATTTATGTTCAGTATTTTTATGCAGAATTTTCAAAACATAAAAAATACCCTCAGATAAAACCGCTTGTCTGCGTTCTTATCCGAGGGCATTACGCCATTTTTCAGCTCGCTGTGTTTCTATCTAATAGTTCAGGCACCTTCGCAGCTGGGTAATATCAATAAAGGTGTCCTGTATTGGATGGCTTCGGTAATAGTGCTGCTGCTCCAGCTGCAGAGGCTGAAAATCAGTCATGGGCAGTGCTTTCGCAAAGCAGCGCCGGCACTGCTCCTGACGACCGCGATTTGCCAGAAAATTCATATAGAACTCCAGCTGCGGCTTATCCTCAGCATCCATATACCATACCCCCGGCCTAAAGGCGGCCCCTATTGCCTGCCCCTGCCCATCCGGGCTGTACGGATTCACCACGGTGAAAAGAATATCCATCAATGTAGACAAATCCATCTTCTTGGGATTGTAGACAAGCTCAACTCCGTGGATTTCGGTTCCATTCTCCGTTTCCGGCAGCAGGATATTGCCTGCCTGTACAGACACCACGCCTGGAATTCCATCAAATACAGCCTGCAGCTCACGAACATCGCCGCCAGAGAATGCAATCCTTTTGGTATACATCAGCTATCACCTCTTTTCCGGTTGTGTGCGAAACAAATTTCCCTGCCGCATCGCGGCCCGTTGGACATCAAACATACTGATAAGCTCGGCCACTGCCTGGGTAGGGGATATTCTGCCCAAAAGCACGGCATCCCTGACCTCCGGCATTCTGCCGTTGACAACAGGATCATCAAAAAACAAATTGTGCAGATGCTCATCAATCATGCTGTGCATCCAATCCAGCAGCTGACTGTCACGCCTTTTCGTGAATACTCCGCTCTCTGTTGTCATGCGCCTGAATACCTGAATGACATCCCAGAGATCCTTCAGTCCTGCATGTGTCACGGCAGAAGCCAGATAAGCATGCGTAGGCCAGCCAGGCGTAGCCGGACGAATATACTCAATCATGCGTTCATACTGGCCTCTTGCCACCTGGGCTTTCGTAAGGTTGTCTCCGTCTGCCTTGTTGATGACAATAGCATCCGCCAGCTCCATGATACCTTTTTTTATTCCCTGCAGCTCATCTCCTGCGCCAGTCAGCACGACCAGCATAAAGAAATCCACCATAGAGCGAACAGTCGTCTCAGACTGCCCGACACCTACAGTCTCAATAATGATGACATCATAACCGGCTGCCTCGCAAAGCAGCATAGTTTCACGGCTCTTGCGGGCTACACCGCCCAATGTACCGCCGGCCGGCGAAGGACGAATAAACGCCTCCGGTCTGCGCGAAAGCGTACCCATCCGGGTTTTGTCACCGAGAATAGAACCGCGGGTAACCGTGCTGGTCGGATCAACGGTCAGCACGGCTACACGGTGCCCCTCTGCGCAAAGCATGTTGCCAAGCGCCTCGATCATCGTACTTTTACCAGCTCCCGGCACACCGGTTATGCCAATACGAAGTGCATTGCCGGTATGCGGCAGCAAGCGCTGAAGCACTCGCTGCGCCTTTGGAAAATGCCGCGGGCTGTTGCTCTCAATGAGAGTGATAGCCCGTGAAAGTGCCATGCGGCTTCCCTCAAGCACTCCAGCCACATACTCATCCTCCGATAGGAACATAGCGCGTCGTGGCTTCAGACGTCCGTCCCGAATTGCCGGATTCAGATTGCCAACCGTTGTATCCCGAACCCCTTCGATACCACTCATGACACCGCAGGCAAACTTGCTGTCTGCCTGCTCCGGTGCCCATTCGGGCTTCGAGACCTCATATCCATCTGCCATGATCCCGCCTCCTTATCCTTCCTGCATTTCCTCCCGGGCACGATCCATGAGCAGGTTCAGCAGCTTGATGCCGGCCTCTGGGATGTTTGTTCCCGGCGCGAATATTGCCACGGCTCCATGCTCATACAGAAAATCATAATCCTGTACAGGTATAACGCCGCCGATGGCTGCCATAATATCCGAGCGTCCAAGCTTATCCAGCTCTTCAACCAACTGCGGCAGCAGTGTTTTATGACCGGCAGCAAGTGAACTGAAGCCAACCATATGCACATCATTGTCCACTGCATCCTGTGCTGTTTCGGCTGGTGTCTGGAACAGCGGGCCAACATCGACATCCCAGCCCATGTCTGCAAATGAGGATGCGATGACCTTCTGTCCGCGGTCATGTCCGTCCTGACCCATCTTTGCAACGAAAATACGCGGCCGGCGGCCGGTAAGCTCCTCGAATTCATCTGCCATATGGCGAGCCTTATCCAGCTCGGTCTTATCCGTAAACTCTGACGAATAAACACCGGATATTGTATGAATGACTGCCTGATAACGCCCTGATACCTTTTCTACAGCATCGGATATCTCACCGAGAGAGCAGCGTACTCGAGCTGCCTCAACAGCACATTCCAGCAAATTGCCGTTGTCGCGGCTGCCAGCGGCATTCGTGATAGCCTCCAATGCCCGGCGCACATCGTCTTCATTACGCTCGCGGCGCAGCTTTTCCAGTCTCTCAATCTGAGCCTGGCGCACTGCCGTATTATCTATGGACAATATTTCCAGCGGATCTTCCTGTTCCAGGCGGAATTTATTCAGCCCAACGATTGTTTCATTGCAGGAATCGATTTGTGCCTGACGGCGGGCCGCTGCTTCCTCAATACGCATCTTCGGCAAACCGGTACTGATAGCCTTTGCCATGCCTCCCAATGCCTCTACCTCCTGGATATGTGCCCAGGCACGACGGATAATCTCATTGGTAAGCGCCTCGACATAATATGAGCCGCCCCACGGATCAATAATTTTGCAGACACTGGTTTCATCCTGGATATAAAGCTGCGTATTGCGCGCAATGCGGGCTGAGAAATCCGTCGGCAAAGCAATGGCTTCATCCAGCGCATTTGTATGCAGTGACTGCGTATGACCAAGCGCTGCTCCCATAGCCTCCATACAGGTACGCGAGATATTATTGAACGGGTCCTGTGCGGTCAGCGACCAGCCAGAGGTCTGACAATGGGTGCGCAGTGCCATGGATTTTGGATTCTCTGCGCCAAAGGATTTGACAATCTTTGCCCAAAGCACCCGAGCCGCCCTCATTTTGGCTACTTCCATAAAGTAGTTTTTGCCAATGGCCCAGAAGAAGGACAAACGCTTGGCAAACGCATCAATCGGCAGTCCGGCCGCCACACCAGTACGGATATATTCCAGTCCGTCAGCCAGGGTATAGCCGAGCTCAATATCTGCTGTAGCACCAGCCTCCTGCATGTGATAACCGGAAATCGAGATACTGTTGAACTTTGGCATATACTTTGTCGTATATTCAAAGATATCACCGATGATGCGCATCGACATTTCAGGCGGGTAAATATAAGTATTTCTGACCATGAATTCCTTCAGGATGTCATTCTGGATGGTGCCGGCCATAATCTTTTTATCCACGCCCTGCTCAACACCGGACTGAATGAAGAATGCCAGGATTGGCAGTACCGCACCGTTCATCGTCATGGAAACAGACATCTGATCAAGCGGAATACCCGAAAACAGTATATTCATATCCAGCATGGAGCAGACAGATACGCCCGCCTTGCCCACATCGCCCAATACACGAGGATTATCTGCATCATAGCCGCGATGCGTAGGCAGGTCAAAGGCTATGGACAGACCCTTCTGGCCTGCAGCAAGATTGCGCCGGTAGAAGGCATTGGACTCCTCAGCTGTCGAAAAGCCGGCGTACTGACGCACCGTCCAGGGACGGAATACATACATTGTCGAATATGGCCCCCTCAGACATGGTGGAATGCCGCTGGCAAAATCAAGATGATTCATGTGGTCATATTCATCATGGTTGTAGAAGGGCTTAATGGGGATATGCTCCATCGTCCGGCGAACCATATCATCATAGGCTGATCCGGAGGACTGCTCGAACAGCTTTTTCCATTCTTTCTCGTCCTGTCCCGGTGCTTCCCTCAGATTAATCCTGCTGAAATCCGGATTTGTAAAGGCTGCCATTATTCTATCATTCCTTTCTTCCGCTGCAGGGATTGCAGAACCTCGTAGCAGTTTGCACGCACTGAGATATACTCATCAATACCCGCCTCACGGTAGGTTTCCAGCAGATCTTTCGGTGCAGCACCCGCCAGGAAAACCGTAGCCTGCGGCAAAACCTCATGGAGCTTCGGTGCCAGCTCAGGCACAATCTCCGGGTAGGTAGCATCTGTTGAACAGATTACCACTGCATCCGCTTCCGACTCACCGGCTGCTTTCGCTGCTTCCTCTACTGTCTTGAAGCCATCGTTGCCGACTACCTCAAATGCGCCGACCTGCAGGAAACCGGTAGTGAAGTCTGCTCGTGCCTTATGCTGCGGTATAGGTCCCATATTTGCAAGGAAAATGCGCACATTGCGGCCGGTCTCTTTCACATGCGCCTCTGTCCGGATACGCAGTGTCTCAAAGCGCTCACTCCAGCGGTGCGGCGCTATGGACTGCACGGTACAGCAAACCATGCCATCTCTCTGGAGCGCGTTATTCAGTTCCTCCAGCGTCGCACCGGCTCCAGCCGCAGCTACTGCTGCTTCTACCCGATTGGACTGACACTTCCGGAGCTTATCCAGCTGCGCATCACGATATTCCAAATCAATATCTGACAAGTACGCTTCTATAGCAGCAGCACGCTGACGACGGATCTCCCCCAAATCTTCTGTCCGCGGGTCAAGCCTCGTCTCCGTCATGTTCGGATACATGTTATTGCCGACGATGCGATCCCGACGCAGCTCCAGGCTCTTGAAGCGGCTGGCCAGGACCTCTGCTATCTGCTGCTGAGGATACCCCTCCTGCAGTGATGCCAGCATACCGCCATCACTTTCAATCTTCTGGAACTCCTTCCAGATTTTCTCCCGTACCTGACGGGTCAGGCTTTCTACTGCCCAGGAGCCACCAGCCGGATCTATAGGCTGCAGCAGTCCGAATTCCTCCTGCAGAATAATCTGCACATTGCGGGCAATACGGCGTGAGAACTCATCTCCCTTGCGTATCACCTCATCAAACGGTGCATTTTCAAAGGAATCCAGCCCGCCTACGACACCGGAAAATATCTCTGTCGTATTGCGCAGCATGTTCACATAAGGGTCATATACAGTCTTGAAAAACAGTGCCGGACGGGCATGGATATGCATGCGCTGAGCGGCTGTGCTGCCCCCAAAGGCCTCAACAATCTGTGCCCAGACAGGACGAACCGCCCGCAGCTTTGCAACCTGCATGAAGAAATTGGCTCCCATGGAGAAGGTGAACATTATCTGACCGGCTGCCTCATCAATAGTCAGGCCTCTTTCCATGAGTGCTCTCAGATATGCCGTCGCCATGGCCAGTGTATAAGCAATCTCTTGAATATCGCTCGCACCCCCGCGGCTGAACGCATCGCTCTGTACCATTATAGTCCGCAGCTTTGGTGCATTTTTTACAGCCCAGCGTGCACAGTCTGCCATCTCATCATACAGCTGTTCCAGCGGCCTGCCGCCGGTACCAAGCTCTGCCAGCTCGCCCAAGGGATTTGCTCCGATGACTCCCTGCAGCGTGCTGACATCACGCCCCGAGGCACGCAGTGCAGCTGCAGTCACAGCCAGGATAGGCAATGCTGTCTGACCAGCGTAGAGATAAAGCGGATATTTTTCCAGATTCAAGCCATCTAACAGGATGTGCATATCCTCCAGAGTTGTCAGGCTGCAGCCCTCATCTCCCGGCTTCTGTGCATGACGCGCATCCTCTCCCAAACGAGTGGAACGATCCAGGCGAATATTATAAATTGTAGAGCCTTTGGCCTGCTCATGCTTCAGCAGCTCATTATTATCCTGAGGCATTGTTTCATCACAGGCCTGAGCAATTCCCCAAGGAGCATTTACATAGCCATTCGGCCTGGCTCCCCGCAGGAAATCATCCATCCCTGGAAACGCTGCCTTAGGCAGTATATCCTCTGTGCCAATACGAGTATACATCGGTTCGAAAGTTATGCCCTCATAGGTCTTCGTATACATCTTCTTGTCGAAGGGAGCTCCCTTCAGGAGGGCAATACATTCCTCCTTCCATTCCTCGTAGCTGGGCGGAGTAAACTCATCAAGCGGTACATCAGGAAAATCCGTCTGTTTTTCTGCTTTTTTCAGGATTGCCTGAAGGTCCAGTTCGCCATCCGGCATTTCACTGGCTTCATTACTCATAACATCTGCCTCCTTATCCAAATTGGATTTTTACAGAATACAGAAAGACCCTTTTCCCACGCAGGGAAAAGGGCCTATCAAAAACACATCCAGTTCTATGTCCGTCGAACCATGCCGGACAGTATCTGCAGAAATGCAACTTTGATCCCCATCCCCATCGCTCGCAGGTCAAACGGTGATCGTCAATCAGGCAGTTCTCCTGGCTCCAGTTCACAGCTCCTCTGCGCCTTCCCAAGGTTTCCCCCAGTGACATTTTTTACAGATTCGCTCCCTGTTACAGTGGCGGGACCGCTCCGGCTTTTCCGGATTCCCTATTAAGTCTTTCGACACCTGATTCAATCCGTATTCAATTAAATTGTTTCATAAGCACATGTTATCATTTTATATTGTTATTGTCAAATAAATTCATCTGATCTTTTGTCGCCGCAGCAGGCGAATAAAGTCTCAATATCTTCCCCAAAATTTACTGCACTGATGCTGCGAATACGGCACCTATTTCACACAAAAGGAATATTCCCCTTATTGCAGCAGGCTCAGCACATTGGAGCTGCTTTGATTCGCCTGTGCCAGCATTGACTGAGCGGCCTGCAGCAGCACATTATTTTTGGCATAGCCAACCATTTCTTTTGCCATATCGACATCACGGATTACTGATTCCGCACTGGTTGTGTTTTCACCGGCAGTTGTCAGGTTATTCTGGGTATATGTTAATCTGCTTTCCAGCGCGCCAATATTAGTTTGCTGATCCAGAACCTTATCAATGGCATTATCTAAAATGGTCATTGCCTGCTTTGCCTTCACTCTTGTACCCACGCTGATGACATTTCCTCTGTCATCCTTCAGTCCCAGCCCTTCTGCACTTATGTTGCTGAAAGCAGAAGTAATTACCTGATTTGCCTTCGTACCAACCTGGAACTTCAGCCCCGGCCCCTTTTGAAAATCCGGCCATGTCACAGTCAGTCCATTGATCAGCGTTTTATTGGCAGAAGGGTAGTACCAAAATTTAGTATTTACTCCCTCTAAAACAGTCCCCTTGTCATCTCTGATTTCTCCCTGATTGGCATCTGCGCCCAAAATCGAGCCTACATCCTGATTATCCAAATCAATGCCGCAGCTGTTCAGCAAAAAGCTTCTGCTGTCAGCCGCAGCATCCACATCAGCCAAAAACTGTGTCTTCAGAGCATCCAGGGTAGTAAATCTGCTGCTGGTAGCAGAGGTGACTGCGGCATCAACCCCTGCCGCATTGCCGCCGTGCTGTGCTATTCCCTGTATCAGCAGCTGCACACTGTTTTCTC
>JAQUZO010000076.1 GCA_028691285.1 Anaerovibrio sp.
TTGCCCATGATGGGGATGCAGACCGCTGCCTGTGTGTTGATGAAAAGGGCAATGTGATTGACGGAGATCACATGCTGGTGATGTGTGCCAAGGAAATGATTGCCAAGGGTACGCTGAAAAACAATACTGTTGTGACGACTGTTATGGCGAATATCGGGTTCCATAAGGCAATCGGCGCTTTGCAGGGAAGGGCCGAGATTACCAAGGTAGGCGACCGTTATGTATTGGAAAATATGCTGGCAAATGGCTACAACCTGGGCGGAGAGCAGTCCGGGCACATCATATTCTCTGACTTCAGCACTACTGGTGACGGTCCTGTGACGGCGCTCCAGACACTCAGCTCCATTAAGCGCAGCGGCAAAAAAGCATCTGAGCTGAATGAGCTGATGGTAAGCTATCCGCAGCTGCTGGTCAATGTTGTGGTACGCTCCAAGGAAGGCTGGGAGGATAATGCCAATATTGCAGCTGCCATCAAAAATGGAGAGGGCGAGCTGGGGGCAGACGGACGCATTTTGGTGCGCCCTTCCGGTACAGAGCCTTTGATTCGTGTTATGGCTGAGGGGCCGGATTTGGCGCAGCTGGAGGTTATCTGCCAGAAGATTGCTGATGTGGTGGTAGCTGAACAGGGAGCCAGATAATGCAAAGGGCGATAGCAGCTGTTTCCTTTGGTGTGGGAAATGTACAGGCAAAGGAAAGCTGCCTGGATGCTCTGCTGACTGATATAAGAAATGGATTTTCTGACCGCTTTGATGTCTATGAAGCATGGACCAGCAGCTTTTTGATGAAAAAAATGGCCAGGGAAGGGTATATGTACCAACCCTTGGAGTCTTTGCTGGCTGATTTGGCAGAAAAAAATTATACTGAAGTAATAATCATGCCTACACATCTTACGCCTGGGGAAGAATATCACAATAAAATACTTCCGGCTGCTGCCAGATTTTCCGGCAGCTTTCGGAGGCTTTCTGTCATGGAGCCTGTACTTACAGCTGCTGCTCCTGAGGATTTTGCTTTTCTGACAGCTGAAATGGATGTATTCGGCCTGCAGGAGCTGGCAGAAGGAGAAGAAATGGTGCTGATGGGGCATGGCTCGCCTCATCAGCATAATTGTGCTTATGAGCTTTTGCAGGCTTATGCTGACAGCTGCGGCTGGCCGCTGCACATCGGCGTTGTGGAACATGAGGATTTTCCCAATCAGTCAGATGTTATCAGGCGCCTGAAGATGAAGGGTGTAGAAAGACTCTATCTGCGACCGCTGCTCCTGGCAGGCGGCAGTCATGCTGTCCGTGATTTGGCGGGTGAACAGCCGGATTCGTGGAAAAATGTGCTGCGTCAGGCAGGCTTTCAGGTCAGATATTCTGTTCAGGGACTGGGAGAGCAGCAGGCTTTTCGTCAGCTGTACATAAATTGTCTGAAAAAAACGATAAATTTTGAATAGTAAGTTACATTATAGAAGAAAGTTATAACAACTATTCAAATATCTTGCTTTCATCAGAGATTGATTTCTGCTATAATGTATAAAAGAGTTGTTGGAAAGCTGTAGCGCATCGGCAGTACATGCTGTGCTTATAATGGCAGAAATTATTATTTTAAGGCGGTGTTTATATGGATAATACTGTGACAAATCCAATTGTCATAATGTTGATCAACATGTCAATTGTATTTGGGGTTTTGTTTATCCTGAACATTTTTATTCGTTTCATTCATTTCATTGATCCAACGAAGGTCAGGAAGAAGGCGGTTCCGGAGAGAGCTGCAGCTCCTGCCAGGGCGGCAGTACAGACTGCATCAGCACCGGTGGTGGCTTCTGGAATCAGCGGCGAAACGGTAGCAGCTATTGCGGGTGCATTGGCGGCTTATGGCGTGGGCTTTTCTCAAATCAAAGCGATTCGTCCGGCGGAAAGGAATAGCTGGGCCGGTGCGGCGCGCATCAATGGTTTGAGAAATAAGAGATAATGTTTATTTTTTAACTAATGAGGAGGCAATTATTATGGCAGTAACAAATGGTGTAAACAAGGACACAGTGGCAGTAATCGCAGGAGCTTTGGCAACGATGGGAATCGGTTTTTCCCGTGTGAAGGCAATCCGTCCGGCGGTACGCCAGAATTGGACTGATTCTGCTAAGGTGATTGCCCTGAGAAAAATTTGAAACATAAGGGGTGCATTGATTAATGGAGATTTTTAGTGCGTTTGCGGTTTCTCTGCAGGCAGTATGGCTGGAGAGCGGCTTTGCGTCCTTTACTATCGGCAATCTGATGATGATTCTGGTTGGTATTTTCCTGCTGTATATGGCTATTGCCAAGGAATACGAGCCATTGCTTCTGACTCCTATTGCATTTGGCTGTATTATGGCCAATTTTCCTGCAACCGGCTTTTTGGAAGAGCCTGGTGTTATGCAGGTCATAAATTATGGTATTAAATTTGAGATTTTCCCGCCGTTGATTTTCCTGGGTGTGGGAGCTATGACGGACTTTGGTCCGCTGCTGGCCAATCCTAATACCCTGTTTATGGGTGCGGCGGCTCAGTTTGGCGTATTCGTTGCGCTGGCAGGCGCCATGGTTCTGGGCTTTACGGCTCAGGAAGCATCTGCTATCGGCATCATTGGCGGCGCTGACGGCCCTACTGCTATCTACATGGCTTCCAAGATGGCACCGAACCTTCTGGGAGCGATTGCGGTTGCGGCATATTCTTATATGTCACTGGTGCCTTTGATTCAGCCTCCTATCATGAAGCTGCTTACCAGCAAGAAGGAGCGCGAGGTCAAGATGGATCAGCTGCGTCAGGTAAGCCATTTTGAAAAGATGGTTTTCCCTGTTGCTTCTGCAGTTTTGATTTCTCTGCTGCTGCCGCCTGTAGCGGCACTGATCAGCATGCTGATGCTGGGCAATCTGTTCCGTGAATCGGGCGTTACGGAGCGTCTTTCTGATACTTCTCAGAATGCTCTTTGCAACATCGTTACTATTTTCCTGGCAACCGGTACTGGTATGACCATGAATGCCAACGATTTCCTTACCATTCAGACTTTGGAAATCATTGCTTTGGGCCTTGTGGCTTTTGCCGGAGGTACTGCAGCTGGTGTTATCCTGGGCAAGATCATGTGCCGCCTGTCCGGCTGGAAGATCAATCCTTTGATTGGTTCTGCAGGTGTTTCCGCAGTTCCAATGGCTGCCCGTGTTTCTCAGGTTGTTGGTCAGAAGGCGAACCCTTCCAATTTCCTGCTGATGCACGCAATGGGGCCTAATGTGGCCGGTGTTATCGGTACTGCTGTAGCAGCAGGCACGATGCTGGCGATGATTGGACCGCGGTAATTTTATATGTTTTATGTGGGCTGCCTCTGGTGAGGCAGCCTTTTTTTGTCTGAAATCATGAACATGGCAATAAAAAACTCCGGGAGCAGCTGACAGCCGCTCCCGGAATCTCAGAGACAGTATTATATTTTAATCCCGCAGATTGTGCAGCAGGGACATTTTCATGTCATAGTAATCAGGACTCATATCCAGATAATGCTTGTGAGGATTTTCAAACCGCTGCTCCTCCTGCCAGATTTCTGCGGCAAGCTGGGCCTGTACATATTCGCGTATTTCTTTCAGGCTGCGCTTTGGCTGAGTGCGTTTGCCGTTCTTTACAATCAGCTGCTGAAGCTCCTTGACCGTACAGTTTTCAAAGAAGCGGTTCTTCCACGGCTTTTCCGGGTCCACATAACGATACGGTTTGGACATGTCCACTTCCTCGTCTGCTCCGGTCAGCAAATCTGCTACAGCATAGCCTTCCTCGCCATAGACACGGTAGACGCGCTTGAAGCCGGGGTTGGTAATCTTTTCTACTGTTTCAGATACCTTGATGCGGGGTTCGAAGCGGCCGTCGGTTTCTACAGCCGCAATTTTGTATACGGCACCGAATACCGGATCGCTTTTGGCGGTAATCAGTCGTTCGCCTACACC
The DNA here is from genome assembly GCA_028691285.1 of Anaerovibrio sp. Classification (GTDB taxonomy): domain Bacteria; phylum Bacillota; class Negativicutes; order Selenomonadales; family Selenomonadaceae; genus Anaerovibrio. The sequence goes on from JAQUZO010000076.1 coordinate 3,939, forward strand.
AAAGGCATCAATTCTGCCGCCCTGGTTCAGGATTGAGGTGATTGTGTATTCATCAAGGCTGTTGGAAACTACGATTTGGCAGTCCTCAAGACCGGCATTATCAAGCATGCTCCGCACGCGCTTGGAAAGATATGCCAAATCGCCGGAGTCGATGCGGATGCCTTTCAGGCGCTTGCCCATAGGTTCGAGCACCTCCTTGGCAACACGGATAGCCGCCGGGATGCCTGAATGGATGACATCATAGGTATCGACCAGCAGGACTGTAGAATCCGGGTACACCAGAGCATAGTTCTTGAAGGCTTCGTATTCGTCAGAATAAAACATTACCCAGCTGTGCGCCATCGTGCCGCTGACCGGGATGCCGAATTTTTGTCCTGCCAGGACAGTGGCAGTGCCGACGGCGCCGGCGATATACGCAGCCCGGGCGCCATAGACAGCGGCATCCATATTGTGTGCCCTGCGGGCACCGAAGTCAGAAACAGCCCTGCCCTCAGCCGCCCTGACAATACGGCTGGTCTTGGTTGCAATCAAGGACTGATGGTTGACCAGAGCCAACAGGGCAGTTTCGACCAGCTGAGCATCAATGATAGGAGCAACTACAGTTACGCAGGGCTCATTGGGATACACGACAGTTCCCTCCGGGAAAGCGTAAACATCACCTGTGAAATGAAAATCCTTCAGGTAGTCAAGAAAATCCTGGGAAAACAGTTCCAATGACGCAAAATATTTGATATCCTCATCGGTAAAATGTATATTTTCCAGATATTCCAGGATTTGCTCCAGACCGGCAAAGATAGCAAAACCACCCTGATCAGGATTCTTACGATAAAAAATATCAAAAATAACCCTGGGTTGAGAGCTATGGTCAGCGAAATACCCGTTGGCCATGGTCATTTCGTACAAATCCATCATCATACTGATATTGCGGGTGGAAAATTGTGTCATAAATGTCGCCTCTTATCTTAGTTTACAATCGAAGTTAAAACACACTATTATAAATATACACTTTTAGGTGCAAACATGCAACAATTTCATCCTCCGCAGGGCAGGAGGGGGCGCTGCTGCTGATTTTATCCATAAAAAAGACTGTTCCATGACATTGCGGCTAATGTGCGGAACAGTCTTTGAGCTTTTTACCCGTTTTTTCTAGTGAGAATATGAATCACCTTGCTGCCTGTATTACGGATTTTGCGTAACGGAGCAGTGCGGGTATGATACCTGGGCTTCATATCTTTGACAGCGCCAAAATCACCTCTGCGCAGCAGCGTGGTTTTGGTTTTTTCCGGCTTGAAAATCCTGCGGAAGGTATTGAACAAAAGCTCAGGCGTGGCATTCTGCTGACACAGGAAGGTATCAGCGGAAATGTATCTCAGTTTCGGAAAGGCATGAAAGGTCATGTGCCCCTCTGAAAACACAGCCATGACGGCAAGATGGCCGTCCGGCATTTCCTGGCTTGTGCTGCTCAGGATTTCCAGCTTGCTTTCCTCCAGCAGCGCACGAATCATATCAAGGAGCCGCTCTGTATCTTCAAAGCAGGACTGTTGGCACTTGTACATGTCTATCGTAAGATGACGGGCTAAAATCTTCAAATTGTCCACCTCTTTTTTATAGTGTCTTTTCATTCTACTATATTTGACATGTTTAGTAAAGGATATCAAAGTCTCTTTTTTTCTCTGTGCTGCAGGTAAATAAAGGCGGCAAGAGCCAGCAAAAAGCCTGTGATGCTGGTCATCTGGGCAGATTTGAATATGCCCAGCACCAGGTCGGTGTAGTCTCCCCGCAGATATTCCAAAAAGAAGCGGGCGATGCAGTAAAGCATGACATACAGGGAAAAAGCCTGACCCTTGGCGTGGGGAAAGGCTCGATAGATGAGCAGAAGGCCAAAAATCAGAAAATCAAGCTGTCCCTCCCAGACCTCCGCCGGCCACAGAGGCAGAGCACCGTAGGTGTGATAGGCGAGGGTTCCCGGTGGATAGAGGATGCCGAAGCTGCTGCTTGTGGGAGCACCAAAGGCATCGCCGTTCAGAAGGTTGGCACAGCGTCCCAGTCCCTGACCGAAGATGATGGCAGGAGCACAGATATCCAGCATGGCGAGGATGTCAATTTTGTGCCGCCGACAATAGAGGATGCCTGTGATGACGCCCAGGAGGACGCCGCCCTGAATGGCCATACCGCCCTGCCATACATTGAGGATTTCGGTCAAATGGTTGTGATAGTAGTCCCAATCAAAAAAGAAAACATCCCAGAGCCTTGCTCCCAGCAGACCGCTCAGGCCGCAGTAAATGCCGATGTCCGGGAGGTGCTTGTGGTAGCGGCCGTCCTGCTTGGCAAGAAAATAAGCCACACCAGTGGCAACGATGATGCTCAGGCTGAGCACCAGTCCATAGGCGCGAATTGGAAAATCTCCTATGTAAAATAAATATTGATGCATTATTTCCTCCTCATGGTGTGAAGATATTTGTCACAATGTTTATTCTAGCAGATATGTGAAAAAATGCTACTTTTTTATCGCACATGCAGCCATAAGCCTTTGCCAAGACGCACTCACTCAGTCTTGAATTCAGCGGTAGCGGATTATCAGCGCAGGACAAATCCGTACAGCAGGGAATTTTTTTACAAGGGATTGCAGTTTCGTGTATAATGATAATAGTTTCACAAACATAATATCTGGGCTATATGACGGAGAAAAATTTCTTTTCTGCAGGCTGTGATACGGCAGTGCTTTCATGCAAAGCCGGTGAAATTATATTTTACTGATAAAGGTTAGGAGCTTGACGATAAATGAAGATGATTGTAGGGCTGGGCAATCCCGGCAGGGAATATGCCGAAACAAAGCATAATGTAGGCTGGATGCTGGTGGATGCCCTGGCAAAAAGGCTGGGGGCTGAGGCTTGGCGTGCCAGGGAAAAGGGCATGGTGGCAGAAGCCCGCATTGGTGCAGAAAAGGTGCTGCTGGTAAAGCCTCTTACATATATGAACAACAGCGGTGAGTGTGCCGGACCATTGATGCGGTGGTACAAGCTGGAGCCGGAGGATGTGATTGTGGCACATGATGACATGGATATTCCCGCCGGCAGTATCCGCATCCGCAAGAAGGGCAGTGACGGAGGGCACAATGGCATCAAATCTCTGATTGCTCATTTGGGTTCCCAGAGCTTTGGCAGGGTGCGCATCGGTGTGGGCCGCCCGCTGTCGGGCTGGAGCGTCATTGACCATGTGCTGTCACCTTTTTCTGCGGAGGATATGCCAAAGGTGCAGGCGGCAGTTGATTATCTGCTTCCTGCGGTGGAATGTATGGTGCTTGAGGGAGCTGACAATGCCATGAATAAATACAATCCCAGGAAGCAGAAGAAGCAGCGGGCAGAGCGTCCAGGCACAGAGGAAAACGCGGAAGCAGGAGGGATGCAGAATGTCCAAGGCAGATAAAAAATCAGGGAAGCAGTATGAGATTACCGCTTTGTATGCGGATGAAAACGGCGAAATTTTCGATGCGCCCGGCATGGGGGCAGTGGGGCGTGTGGGACAGGAGCTGCGTGCACTGACACCGTCAGATCTGATTTCGCTGCCGGAGGGAGCGGATCTGATGTATCTGCCCCAGCGCCAGGCTGTTGGACTGGATATGGCCGGCGAAATCATCGCCATTACAGGACAGGCGGTTGCAGCTATCCTGCCGGCGGGATATACCCGCACCATGCTGCCGGGCTTTCAGCTGCAGGAGGCATCGGGACGCCTGCCTCTTTATGGCTATACGGCTGTGGCTGTATATAAGGATGAGCTTTATGCTGCGGCGGTCTATACTGACGAAAACCATAAATGGGACCCGGAAAATTATAATTCGCCCAATCTGAAAAAGCTGGTCAGGGCCGTTAAAAAGGATTTGCCCGGCAATCCTCTGATTGAGCATCTTGCCAACTGTTCTCTGGAATGGCATTGCTGCACGGCAGAAAATCTTTTTTACCGCCGCTGGGAGTGCGGTATCCCAACCTCCCCTGCCTGCAATGCCAACTGCTTTGGCTGTATTTCCCTTCAGCCGGCAGAGTGCTGCCCTTCGCCTCAGAGCCGTATTTCCTTCAGGCCAACAGCGGAGGAAATTGCCGAAATCGGCATCTATCATCTGACTGCGGCCCCAGAGGCGATTATCAGCTTTGGTCAGGGCTGTGAGGGTGAGCCTTCTCTGGAGGCGGACAATATCAGTGCAGGCATCAGGCTGATCAGGGCTGCAACCGGCAGGGGGCAGATAAATATCAACACCAATGCAGGCTATACAGCAGGCATTAAAAAAATCATCGATGCAGGCCTTGATACCATGCGGGTGAGCATTATCAGCGCTTTGCCGCGCAGCTACGAGGCATACTACAGGAGCAGCTACCGGCTGGAGGATGTCAAGGCATCTATCCGCTATGCTTTGGAG
>JAQUZO010000077.1 GCA_028691285.1 Anaerovibrio sp.
GACAAGGTCATCAGAGAGCATAAAAATATGACACTGATTGATGCTTCCAGAGGGATTGAGCTTTTGGAGAGCGATGGAGAAGAAAATCCTCATGTATGGCTCAGTATCACCGATGCCATCAAGCAGGTGGATAATATTGCCAGTCAGCTGGCAGAGGCAGATCCGCAGCATGCTGCTGCCTACAAAGCGAATGGCGCTGCCTATATCGAGAAGCTCAAGTCCCTGCAGACAGAGCTGCAGGGTGAGCTGGACGGACTGCCGAACCGCAGCATAATTACCTTCCATGAGGCATTTCCGTATTTTGCCAAAGAGTTCAATCTGGATATCGTGAAGGTTATTGAGCGTGAGCCGGGCACAGAGCCGACACCAAAAGAGCTTCAGAGCACCATTGAGGAAATCAACAGGCTGCCGGTGAAGCTGATTTTTACTGAGCCACAGTATTCTCCGGCTTCTGCCGAAACCATCAGCCGTGAAACAGGTGCAAAGATCTTCACTCTCGATCCAATCGTTACAGGTGAGGCGAATGAACAGGCACTGGACGCTTATTTGAATACCATGCGCAGGAATGCCGCCACTTTGAAAGAGGCACTGCAGTAAAACTGCAGCCTGACTGACGAGCCTGACAGCCCAAAGCTGCCAGGCTTATTTTTGTGCAGCAAAAAAGAGCTATCAGCTCGACAAAGCCAATAGCCCAAAAATAAGGCACGAATCAGTTGTTCACAGCGTCCTTCAGAGCCTTGCCAGCCTTGAAAGCCGGTACCTTGGCTGCTGCAATCTGAATCTCCTCACCGGTCTGCGGATTGCGTCCGGTACGGGCAGCGCGTTCTCTAACCTCAAAGGTACCAAAACCGATAACCTGAACATTTTCACCCTGTGCCAGAGTCTCCTGTACAGTGCTGAAAAATGCGTTGACAACTGCCTCAGTATCCTTCTGGGTAATCTCTGCCTTCTTAGCAACACTTGCAATCAATTCTGCTTTAGTCATTCGTATAAATCCCCTTTCGTGTTTAATACGATGTAGATGATAACATATCTTGAGGCGTTTGGCAAATATTTTTCAGAACTTTCATTCCTAACAGAATAATTCCAATAAATTTTAGTAAAAACAACCTATAAATTATGCCATTCATGAGGAAAGCATGCAGTTTTGTCTCTTTAAGCCGGCCAAAAAATTTTTCATCAGCTGTGCGCCCTGAGGTGTGAGGATAGATTCAGGGTGAAACTGGATTCCTTCTACAGAGTATTCCCTGTGGCGAATTCCCATAATCATGCCGTCAGCCAGCTCAGAGGTAATTTCCAGGCATTCCGGCAGAGAAGCCCTGTCCACCGTCAGTGAGTGATAGCGTCCGATAGGCGTATGCTGCGGCAGATTGCGATAAATGCCTCTGCCGTTATGGATAAGCGGTGATGTCTTGCCGTGGACGATTTCTCCTGCTCTTACCACTTTGCCTCCGAAAACCTCACCAATGGCCTGATGCCCCAGGCAGATGCCAAGTACAGGCACCTTGTCCTTCATATAGTCAATCAATTCTTCGGTAATGCCTGCCTCTCCCGGCACACCAGGTCCAGGAGAAATGACAATTCCTTCATAGCCCCTGGCTGCTGCCTCCCGGACTGTGATTTTATCATTGCGGATGACCTCTGTTTCTGCACCCAGGGACATCAGGAGCTGATAAACATTATAGGTAAATGAATCATAATTATCTAAAAGCAGCAACATCATTCTCCACCTCCTCTACGACTGTAAACATAGCCTTGGATTTCTGCAGGATTTCCTTGTATTCAAATTCTGCTTTGGAATCATAGACAATGCCTGCACCGGATTGAATATAGGCATCATCTCCATCAATGTACATGGTTCTGAGGGTAATGCACATATCCATGTTGCCGTCAAAATCCATATAGCCCACCGTGCCGGCATAGGGGCCGCGCCTGACAGGCTCCAGCTCGTTGATGATTTCCATGGCTCTCAGCTTGGGAGCACCACTTACGGTGCCTGCCGGAAAACATGCGCTGAGCACATCCATGGGGGTATATCCCTCACGGAGCTCACCTCTTACCTCGGACACCATGTGCATGACATGGGAAAACCGCTCTACCTGCCGCAGCTTGGTTACTGCTACCGTACCCGGTTTGCTGATGCGGCCGATGTCATTTCGTGCCAAATCCACCAGCATGGAATGTTCGGCACATTCCTTGCTGTCCTTTTTCAGCTCGGACTCCAGCGCGGCATCCTCTGCCTCTGTTTTGCCGCGGCGTCTGGTTCCGGCTATAGGGTAGGTATAAACATATTTTCCGGCTGTCTTGACCAGCATTTCCGGTGAAGCGGCCACAAATTTCTTTTTGCCGAAATTCAAGTAAAACATATAGGGCGAGGGATTGATCTGCCTCAGCCGGCGATAGAACAGGAAGGCAGGCTTGGTGAGCCTGGTGCGGAACTGCTTGGAGGGAACAACCTGAAAAATATCTCCCGCATTTATGTATTCCTTGCACCTGTCAATCGTTCGGGCGAAGTCCGGCGGCATTTTGCCATACTGAGCCATGAAATCCAGCTTTTCTTTTCTGGGCGCTGCTGCTGCACCGCAGCTCCTTACAGGTTGGCAGAGCCGCTCCTTCAACTCCTGCATACGCTGCTGTACCTTTTCATACAAGGCATCAAGCTCGTTAGTGTCGCTGACATCAGCCAGATAAATGAGCTGGGAAGCATTTTTTTGCTGGTCGAAGACCATGAGGATGCGGCAAATCATGAACTGGCCAAGCAGCTCATCCTCCTTTATCTCCAATCCTCGCACCCGGTCAAGGACAGCAGACATTTCATAATTGAAGTATCCTACGGCTCCGCCATTCGCCAGCGGCAGTTCCTGGTTATGCAGAACAGTCTTCAAATGCTGCATATATTTATTCATGGTTGCAGCAGGAGTACCGTCCAATGCCTGCATTTTATCCTCCTCCTGAATCATCAGGCGGTTTTTATAGATTTGCAGATTAATGAATGGTTCTGCACCAAGGAAGGAAAACCTGCCAAATTTTTGATGTGCATCCACAGATTCCAGGAGAAAGCCCTTTTCCTCTCCCACCAGCTTGTAATACATGGATACAGGCGTGTCCAAATCGGTGTCAAGCTGGGTGGATACGGCTACCAGGTTTGCCTGTTGGGACAGCCTTTTAAATTCCTCCAGAGTAGGAGTCAGCTTCATTTTTCGTCACCATCCTTTATCTGCCGTATTTGTCATCTAGAGCCCGGCGCAGGTCACTGATGAGAGCCATGGCTGCCCCGGCATTATTTTCAGCGATTTCTTTGACGACAGCAGAGCCTACGATTACGGCATCTGCTTCCGCAGCAGCAGCAACAGCAGCATCCGGGCTGCCTATGCCGAAGCCGACAGCGCAGGGAACAGCACTTTGCTGCCTGACATGCCGGATAACCTGATTGATTGCGCTGTAATCAATTTTGCGTACTCCGGTGACACCATTGATGGAAACGCAGTAGATAAAACCGTCTGCTGTAGTACAGGTTTCTCCAATCCGCTCATCAGTGGTCCCCGGCGTGACAAATTCAATCAGATGCAGTCCCTGCTTCTGACAGGCAACCTTCAGGTCACCGGATTCCTCATGAGGAACATCGGGGATGATAAAGCCGTCCAGTCCTGCTTCCCTGGCGGCACCGGAGAGTTTCTCAAAGCCGAAATTCAGTATATTATTGATATAGCCCATGGCAACCAGTGGAATTTGAGAGCTTTTGCGTATTTCCCTGACTATTTCCAGCACTCCAGATAAGGTCATGCCGTTTTTTATCGCCTGATATGAGGCATTTTGAATGATGGGACCATCTGCCATCGGATCGGAAAAAGGTATGCCAAGTTCAACGATATCTGCTCCGGCCTGCTCTGCTTCCAGCACCAGCTTTGCTGTTGCCGCTGCATTGGGGATACCGGCAGTAATATAGATAATCAGTCCTTTTTTGCCTGAATTTTTTAATTCCTGAAACTTATTTTCTAAACGGGTCATGTCAAATCTCCTCTCCCAGTGCCTTTACTACCTGCTGTACATCCTTATCTCCGCGTCCTGACAGGGTTACGACCACTACCTCATCCTCATTGGTCTGAGGCATGAGCTTTGCCAGATATGCCAATGCATGGGAGCTTTCAACGGCAGGAATGATTCCCTCAAGCCTGCTCAGAAGCTGAAATGCCTCCAGGGCTTCCTGGTCATTGATGCCCACATATTTTACGATTCCCTGCTCATGGAACATGGAATGTTCCGGTCCTACACCGGGATAATCCAGCCCTGCAGAAATGGAATATACCTCGATGACCTGTCCATCCTCGTCCTGTGCCAGGTAGCTGTAAGCACCGTGCAGGACACCAGGACGACTGGCAGGGCTGGAGAGAGTCTGGGCATTGTCACCGATGGCCGGGCCGCGTCCGGCTGCTTCCACGCCGAACTTCCGTACATTGGCATCGTCCTTGAATTCGTAAAAGGTGCCGATGGCATTAGAGCCGCCGCCTACACAGGCCAGCAGATAATCCAGCCGCCCGCCGGTTTCGGTCTTTATCTGCTGCCGGATTTCTCTGCCGATAACAGACTGGAAATCCCTGACCATCGTCGGATATGGATGCGGACCTACAGCGGAGCCGATGATGTAGTGGGTATCCTCAATATGCGCAGCCCAGTAACGGATTGCCTCACTGGTAGCATCCTTGAGGGTAGCGGTCCCTGTGGTTACCGGCACTACCTCTGCGCCCAGCAGCTTCATTTTGAAGACATTCAGCTTTTGGCGTTCAATATCTACAGTACCCATAAAGACCCTGCATTCCATGCCGAAAAGTGCAGCTACCGTGGCAGTTGCTACGCCGTGCTGGCCGGCACCGGTTTCCGCAATTACCCGCTTTTTGCCCATGCGCTTCGCCAAAAGCACCTGCCCCAGGGCATTGTTGATTTTATGGGCACCGGTATGGAGCAAATCCTCCCGCTTCAAATAAATTTTGCCTTTGCCGTAATGCTTGGTCAGCTGCTCTGCATAATACAAAAGGGTCGGCCTGCCGGCATATTCCATGTAATATTTTCTCAGCTCTGCCAAAAATTCCTCATCTCTGCTGTATTTTTCATAGGCCTGCTCCAGTTCGTTCAGTACGGGCATTACGATTTCCGGTACATACTGTCCGCCGAATTTGCCGAACCGGCCCTTTTTCATTTCTCCTGTCATGTTGATTCCTCCTGATTATCTGTCTGATTTTTTATTTATATTTACAAAGCTCCTGGTTTTCGCTGTTACATCTTCGGCTGTTGCCAGTCCTTCACCCACCAGTATGCCATTCACTCCTGCTTCATAAAGCATAGCTGCTTCTTCGATGGTATGGATGCCGCTTTCACTGATCAGTACCCTGGATCTGTCTGCCAAAGGAAGCAGCTCCAGAGTATTTTTTATATCTGTCCTGAAATATTTTAAGTTGCGGTTATTGATGCCGATGAACCGGGCGGAGGTGGCAAGTGCTTTCGCCATGTCCTCTGCATCGTGTACCTCTACCAGGGCATCCATACCAAGGCTGTTGGCAATGTGGAGATATTCCTGCAGCTGCGGCAGGGTGAGAAGCCGTGCAATGAGAAGGATGGCATCTGCTCCCAGCGTTCTTGCTTCATATATCTGATAGGCATCAATGATGAATTCCTTTCGTAAAATTGGGAGGTCCACCAGCTGCCTGACCATGGCAATATCTGCATTTTTGCCCAGGAAATGAGCATCAGTGTGGACTGACAGCATAGCAGCACCGGCTTTTTCATACATCACTGCCAGCTCGGCTACTGTGTGCCGGTGTCCAAAATTTCCTTTAGAGGGTGACTGCAGCTTACACTCTGCGATGAGATTCCAGGGCTTTGTCTTTAAGCGGTTGGCCATGGCAAAATTTCCCATATCTGCCTGCGCTTTTTCCTGCAGTTCCCGCAGAGGAACTGCTCTTTTGGCAGCGGCGACCACTTCATATTTTTCTGCCACAATTTCTGCTAATATATCCTTCATAGTCTACCTGCCTTTTCCAAAAAAATTCTGATCAAATCCGGCTGTTTCTGCCGTTCCCGTTCCAGAGAGCTGGAAACATCTATTCCGTACGGGGCAAAGACAGTTACTGCCTCCTGAAGATTTTCGGCTGAAATGCCCCCCGCAATCAAATATGGTTTTTTGACCTTTTTGATTGCCGGTGCAGCAGATTGCCAGGCAAAGCTGATGCCGCTGCCGCCCTCGGAATTTTGGCTGTAGCTGTCAATCAGAATCAGCTCTGCCGGATAATTGTTTGCCAGCTCCGGTGAAAAATCCTCACCATAGCGCAATGCCTTGATGATTTGCGGTGCTCTGCCCTGAGTGCCGTTTATCAGAAGCTCCCTGAGCCTCCTGGCGTATGCGGGGCTTTCGTGTCCGTGGAGCTGGATAAAATCCAGTCCGCAGTACGCCGCAGCCGCAGCTGCAAACTCAGCAGGCTGGTCAACGAACACACCGGCTTTTTTGCTCTGAGGCACGGCATTGCAGATGCTCTTTACTGCCTCAGGAGGAATATACCGCCAGAACCTGGGGCACATGATGAAGCCTATAAGGTCCGCCCCCGCTGCTGCGACCTCAGCCGTTGCTGTATCCCGCACCCCACAAATCTTGATTTGTGTCCTCATGCACTCAGTTCCCTTGACCGGTCAATCAGCTGCTGCAGTTTCTGCAGTGCTCTGCCGGAATCCAGCATCTTTTCTGCCAGTTGGACGCCTTCTTCTATGGAGCCTGCCTTATTGCCGGCATAAAGTGCTGCACCGGCATTCATGATTACCACATCGCGGCGGCGGCCTCTTTCCTCTCCACGCAGGATTTTCAGAGTTATCTCAGCATTTTCCTTTGGGCTGCCTCCAGCATAATCCGCCAATGTTCCAGGCGTGAAGCCATAATCAGCCGGATCGATTTCGTAGGTCTGCAGCTCTCCCTGCTTGATTTCCGTCACCTTAGTTTTCGCGTTGGTGGAAATTTCGTCAAGTCCGTCTCTGGAAGCAATGACCATCGCATGCTTTACGCCCATTTCCCTCAAGACTCCTGCCACCAGCTCCGTCAGTGACGCATCGTAAACACCGACCATCTGGTAATCAAGCCCTGCCGGATTGATTATTGGCCCAAGCAGATTGAAAACTGTGCGGAAGCCAAGTTCCTTGCGGGTTTTTGCTACATATTTCATCGCCTTGTTGAAGGCTGGTGCGAAAAGAAAGGCGATACCGATATCATCAATGATTCTGCCGGCCTTGTCAGGGGTAAGATTGTAGTTGACACCAAGCTCGGCCAATACATCAGAGCTGCCGCTGGCACTGGAGACGCCCCGGTTGCCATGCTTGGCAACGGATACTCCGCCGGCTGCCAGGATAAAGGCGGCTGTCGTGGAAATATTGAAGGTATTTTTAGTATCTCCGCCGGTACCGCAGTTGCACATTACCGGTCTGGCATGAGGTACGCGGTCTGCATGGGCAATCAGGGTCTTGGCAAAACCGGCAATTTCCTGTACGGCCTCACCTTTCATTTTCAATACAGACAAAAAGCTGGCAATCTGGCTCTCATTGGCATTGCCGCTGAGGATAATATCCATGGCCTGGCCTGCTTCAGCCTTAGTAAGGTTTTCACCGCTGATAATTTTGGTAATGTACTGCTTCAACATGATGATAACTTCCTTTCTCAAATCCATTTTCAATTTTTTAAATAAAAAAACCATTCCGCTCCACATACAACCGCTGGCCGGATCTAGCCTGCCGGATTGTACATGGGGCGAAATGGTTTCGCTGTGCCACCCAATTTCAATGTTATAACCAATGGTATTATTCTGTGTAAAACAAAAAACGAACATCCACCTCTAACGAGACGAAATGTTCGCACCACTCGATATGACATCCTCTTGATACGGGAACTGTCTATTGTATAGAATATTCCGATATCTCAGCTCAATAACGGGAGCACCCGTTTCAGCCTACTTACCGTACAAAACGGTTTTCGGTGAACCCTCATGGGACCATTCGCTGAAACCCTACCACCGGTCATCACACCACCCCGTCTGCACGGCACCGGCTCGCTGAAGATAAGCAAAATCAGTTACTATTTCCCACTCTATAGTTTGGATATTAACTTATGAGAGACATGCTCCCTTTGATGTGTTATATACTACACCACAAAATATTGTCTGTCAAGCATAAAGTAAAAATTATTTAGAATAAAG
>JAQUZO010000078.1 GCA_028691285.1 Anaerovibrio sp.
TTGCGCAAAGGAGCAGACGGTGTTTTCAAAATAGCCTGCTCCAATATCCCCAGTGCGCTTATCAGCTCATGGTCACCTGCCTTTGCCATGACCATATTATAGCTCAGGAAGGTCTTGCCGCTGTCTGTTTCCTCTGCTCCAACAGGGTATTCGGCAGTTATTCTGCGCAGCTCCCTGGTGCTTTCCTGCAGAGGAATCGACGAATCAACCTCAACTCTGTCAAAATCCTTTAAATATTCATCATTGATAAAGGCCAGCTTCTCTTCAATATCCATAGCTCCGTAAAGATAGATATAGCTGTTGGCTGGTGAATAGTATTTCCTGTGGAAATCAATGAACTGCTCGTAGGTAAGAGCCGGAATTGCCGCCGGATTGCCGCCGGACTCACAGGCATAGGCATTATCAGGGAAAAGGCCCTTCATAACCTCGTTCTCCAGCAAATCCTCCGGGGAGGACAATGCCCCCTTCATCTCATTATAAACCACACCGCTGTAGCGCAGAGGCTCCTCCGGCTTCTCTATTTCATAATGCCAGCCCTCCTGCATCAGGATTTCCGGGGTATCATAGATTGCCGGATAAAAGACCGCATCCAGATACACATCCATCAGATTGTGAAAATCCTTGTCATTGCAGCTTGCCACCGGATACATGGTCTTGTCCGGATAGGTCATCGCGTTCAGAAAGGTATTCAGGGAACCTTTTACCAGCTCCACAAAAGGCTCTTTGAGAGGAAACTTCCTTGAGCCGCACAGGGTGGAATGTTCAATAATATGAGGTACGCCGGTATCATCCTCCGGCGGCGTGCGGAAGGAAATGGAAAATACCTTGTTTTCATCCTCATTTTGCAAATACAGCAGCCGTGCCCCGCTCCTGATATGCTCGAATTCAAAAGCCTGAGAAGCTGCCTCCCTGACAGCCTCCCTGCGAACCAGCTTAAAGCCATGTATAATATCGTTTACCTGCATAATCAGTCCCCTTTTATCAAAATCAGAAATTTGCCTCTTTATTTATCTGCTGGTCAGATTTTCCCAAAACCCAGCCCATGGCTTTCAGCTCAGAATAAATCATCACCTTCTGCTCACGGAATTCCGCGCTGCAGTTCCTGAACTGCTTATATTTTTCGCAGCACTGCTGATAGCGGGCATTGATCTCCGGCATGCTCCGCATCTTGGCGCCCATATCTGCTGTATAACCCTTAGAAATATTGGCCATCTATATCATCCTTCCTGCAATAAATCAAAACCTTTAACCTACATTCTACTACAAAAAAGAGCCCCCTGACAATCAGGGGGCTCAAAAATAGGTCTAGAATTATTTGTTGAAAATATTTTTCAGGGCCTGCTTGTTGACATCACGGTTCAGCTGTGCCAGATAAGTGGTCAGCTTGATGTTCTTAGGGCAAACCTCTACGCAGTTCTGAGAGTTGCCGCAGCCGGTGATGCCGCCTTTGCCCATCAGAGCATTCAGGCGCTTCTCCTTGTCGAACTTTCCGAGTGGATGCAGGTTGAACAGGTACGCCTGTACGGATGGAGATGCACCGATGAAGTCAGACTGAGGTCCAACATTCGGGCAGGCCTCCAGGCAACATCCGCAGGTCATGCAGTGAGAAATCTCATATGCAGTGGTAGCAGTATAAGGATTCTGAATAGGAGCATCCTTAACCTCCCAGGTACCATCAACCTCAACCCAGGCCTGTACGCGCTTCAGGCTCTCGAACATTACGGAACGATCGATGAGCAGGTCGCGGATTACAGGGAAGGTTCTGGCCGGAGCCAAACGGATTGGCTGCTCCAGCTCATCAATCAGCGCACAGCAGGCCTGACGAGCCTTGCCATTGATAACCATCATGCAGGCGCCGCAAACCTTCTCCAAGCAGTTGCATTCCCAGGTTACAGGGGCAACCTTCTTGCCGTCCTTGGTTACAGGATTCTTCTGAATCTCCATAAGGGAGGCAACAACATTCAGTGCAGGACGATAAGGAATCTCAAATTCCTGAGTGTATGGTGCGCTGGTAGGGCTGTCCTGACGCTCAATGATAAAAGTAATTGTTTTCTTCTGTTCTGCCATTCTACTTTATCCTCCTCTTATTCCTTCTTCGCAACAGCATAGTTACGAGGACGAGCCTTAATCAGAGAATGCTCGAATTCCTCATAGTTGACGATTGGCTCTTCAGTCTTAGGATCGTAGGTGACAACAGTAGTCTTCATGAATCTCTCGTCATTACGAGGCATAAACTGCAGCTCGCCATCTGCGTCAGTTACACGCTGGCCCTGAGCATCCAAAACGATCTTTGCATGTGCGCCGCGGGACTCATCACGGCAGCGTGCAGCCTTGGTGATAGCCATTGCATAGAGGATCATATTGCGGAGCTGACGAACAAACATAGCCTCCTGGTTAGCCCAGTTGCCATGATCGGTAACGCCGATATCATTCCAGCGCTTCAGGATTTCCTTCAGCTTGGCAAGGCACTTGTCCAAACCGATATTATCGCGCTCGATGGATACAAACTCATACATAATCTCGCCCATCTCCTGGTGGAGCTTATGTGCATTCTCAGAACCGTTCATCTGACGGATCTTGTCATACTCGGCCTGAACTTCCTGGCGTGCTGCTTCCAGCTCGGCCTCGGTCAGATCTGCGCCCTGCTTGCCTTCCTTACAGTACTTCATAGCCTCAGGGCCGGAAACAGTACCGGAATAAGCAGCAGACAGCAGAGAGTTCGCACCAAGGCGGTTTGCGCCATGATACTGATGGTCACACTCACCGGAAGCCATCAGGCCAGGAACGGTAGTGAAATGTCTGCGGTCAACATAAATGCCGCCCATGGAATAATGAACGGAAGGGAAAATCTCCATTGGAACCTTGCGAGGATCCTTGCCTACGAACTCACTGTAAATCTCAATGATGCCGCCCAGCTTGCGCTCCAGATAGTCTGCAGGGATATGGGACAGATCCAGGTACACGCGGCGGTCGCCGTCAATGCCCATGCCCATGTGCACGCAAACCTTGAAGATAGCGCGGGAAGCAACATCACGAGGAACCAGGTTGCCGTATGCAGGATACATTTCCTCCAGGAAATACCAAGGCTTGCCGTCACGGTATACCCATACACGGCCGCCCTCACCGCGGCATGCCTCAGACATCAGACGATTCTTGTCGGAGCCTGGGATAGCAGTCGGGTGAATCTGGATGAACTCAGGGTTGCCGATAGCAGCACCCTGCTGGTAAACTGCGGATACAGCAGAACCGTTGCAGATAGTGGAAGCTGTGCAGCGTCCAAATACCTGGCCAGGACCGCCGGTTGCCAAAATAACAACATCAGCAGGGAAAGCCTTGATTTCCATGGAGTTCATGCTCTGAGCCACGATACCACGGCAAATGCCGTCCTTGTTCTTGATAATCTTGACAAATTCCCAGAACTCATACTTGTTTACGCCGCCCTTGACTTCCCAGCGGCGAACCTGCTCATCCAGAGCATACAGCAGCTGCTGTCCGGTAGTAGAGCCGGCAAAGCAGGTGCGCTTATTTTTCTGGCCGCCGAAGTTACGCAGATCAAGCACACCCTCCGGAGTACGGGTGAAAGGTACACCCATGCGGTCAAACATCTTGATGAGCTTCGGTGCTGCCTCAACCATGCCCTTTACAGCCAGCTGATCTGCCAGAAAGTCACCACCGTATACGGTATCATCAAAATGCTCATAAATAGAATCGTGCTCACCCTTGGTGTCCATGCAGGCATTGATGCCGCCCTGGGCGCAGAGGGAATGAGAACGCTTTACCGGACAGTAAGAGAACAGGTCTACTTCGCCGCCGGCTTCACAAATTTTAAGGGTAGCCATCAAGCCAGAAAGACCGCCACCAACTACAATAATCTTATTTTTAGCCACGTAGTTTCTCTCCTTATACAATATTTTTAACTACGAAAATGTCGCTTACGCAATGTAAGAGAACATGAATGCCAGGGTCAGCAGGCACATCAGAGCACACAGTCCCATAGCGATTTTGTCAACCACGCACTGCGCACGAGGACCCTTGGCGATGCCCCAGGTCATGCAGAAGGTGGTAATACCGTTGCAGAAATGGAAAATTGCTGCAAACATACCGAGAGCATAGAGAACGAATACGATTGGGTTGGAGATAACGCTCTGAACCAATGCATAGCTGATATGTTCACCCATGATGCCCTTGAGATAAATACGGAGATAACCAACATGCCAGATGAGGAATGCTACCAGGTACCAGGCAGTATAACGCTGCAGGGCAAACTTCCAGTTACGGGAATAGCCGTAGGCGCCAGGATTGTTCTTTGCATCCAGGGCAATGAAGATGCCATAAATGCCGTGGAACAGGATTGGAACTGCATACAGACAGATTTCAATGCCCAGGAATAC
The DNA here is from genome assembly GCA_028691285.1 of Anaerovibrio sp. GTDB lineage: Bacteria > Bacillota > Negativicutes > Selenomonadales > Selenomonadaceae > Anaerovibrio. Next base: position 4,392 of record JAQUZO010000078.1, read on the forward strand.
TGGTGGCGGAATCATCTCCATCATTGCCAGTCCCTGATTGAAAACCTCCGGGCCACCCATAGCTGAAGCATTTGTCAGCAAATGCTCAACCAGCACACCGCCGAGTAAAAGCAAACCGCAAAGGGAATGTAAACGGCGAAGATAAAAAGATACGTTAATCATTCTAGACCTCCTAAATATATTCTTTCCTTGGGAAAGTAATTATAACTTACGATATGGAGCCTGACCCATTTCGTAGAAGTTATTGCCTTCAGAGTCAATTACAACAATAGCAGGGAAATCTACAACCTCCAAAGCTGCTACAGCCTCAGGGCCCAGTTCAGGATAAGCAAGTACAGTGTACTTCTTTACGCTCTTGGAAATCAGTGCAGCCGCACCGCCAACAGCAGCAAAATAGGTTACGCCGTGCTTTTTCATAGACTCGATGACCTCCGGAGTACGGGAGCCCTTGCCGATCATGCCCTTGATGCCCTGATCCAGCATGGTTGGCGTATAAGCATCCATACGGCCGGAAGTGGTAGGTCCGCAGGAACCGATTGGATTGCCAGGCTTGGCAGGCGTTGGGCCGAGATAATAAACAATCTGGTTGGTCCAGTCAATCGGCAGCTCCTCGCCACGGGCCAGAGCCTCAGTCATAGCCTTGTGGGCAGCATCGCGGGCACTGAAAATAGTACCGCTGATGAGTACGCTGTCACCGGCACGCAGGGTACGGGAAACTTCTTCGGTCAAAGGTGTAGTAATGCGAATTTTTTCAGCCATTATCTGTTCTCCTCCTCTTATAATGTACGCTCAGAATGGCGCATTGCATGGCAGCAGATCGTTACAGCAACAGGCAGGCCTGCAATATGGGTAGGACCCCACTCAACATTTACGGCCAGAGCAGAGGTAGTACCGCCCAGCTGTGGTCCAATGCCAGTCTTGTTGATCAATTCAAGGAGCTCGCCTTCCAGATTTGCATAATCAGGATGCGCATTACGAACATTGGTAGGACGCATCAGAGCACGCTTGGACAGATATGCAGCCTGATCCATGGTGCCGCCGATACCGACGCCCACAACCATTGGAGGGCAAGGGTTGCAGCTTGCATGGAGGATGATATCCATGACAGCCTTCTTGACACCCTCGACGCCGTCAGCAGGCACCAGCATCTTGATGCCGGACTTGTTCTCACTGCCGAAGCCCTTCAGGGTCAACTCGATCTTTAGTTTGTCCCCGTCTACGATCTTGGTGTAAATGATAGCAGGCGTGTTGTTCTGAGTGTTCACGCGGTTGAACAAAGGCTCAGCTACTACGGATTTACGGAGATACCCCTCAATATACCCCTTGGCGACACCGGCATTGATGGCATCCGTCAAATTGCCGCCTTCGATATGCAGATCCTGGCCAACCTCAAGGAAAATGATGGTCATACCGGTATCCTGGCAAATTGGTCGATCCTCTTCACGAGCGATTTCGGAATTGCGGATAATCTGGTCTAAAACATCACAGCCAACAGGAGATTCTTCAGTCTCTCTGCCTTTTTTCAATGCCTCATACACATCCTTCGGCAAATAATAGGCAGCTTCCTTGCACATCTGCGCTACTTCAGCAGTAATCTGCTCTACATTAATTGTACGCAAATTAAACCCTCCCTAAAAAAAATATAATAATAATTTACATTCGCTATCTAATCATAGCATATTTTTAAATTGCTTTCAACCTAATAACAGCAAGGCTTCCTGCTATTTTAAAGTGAATATGGTTCACCTTTTTTCTATTGATTCATCATACTTGCAGTTGGTAATTTGTTCAGCAAATTTTGCAGCTTATGTTCAGATAGAAATGTACTTTTTTTCACGATTATGTCTGCAGATGATAGTGATAAATTTCCGGTTCTCTGCCCAAATCAAGCTCCAGCACCACAAAGGACCGTCCCTTTCCATCCCTGGGATATGCCAAGCTGCCCGGATTTATCAGTAAAACGTCATTGATTTTATTGATAAGTGCCACATGGCTGTGTCCGAATACAGCAATGGAAGCATTTTTCTCCCTGGCAGCAATGACCAGCCTGTGAGGATTGCGCTTCACATCATAAAGGTGCCCATGGGTCAGAAATATCCTGCAGCCTTCTGCCTCATATACGATCTCTTCAGAAGCCTCCTGGGCAAATCCGTCACAGTTGCCCGCCACATTGACAACCTCCGCCTCATAAACCGTTCTGAGATAGTCTGCATCAGCTATGAAATCCCCTGCATGCAGCCAGACATCCACAGCTCCCGCCATTTCTACGGCTTGGTCTATGACATTGGTATTGCCGTGAGTATCACTGATTACACCTATTCTCATGGCAGATACTCCTTCAGGAGCAATGCCATTTTGGCCAAAGCAGCTCCCCGATGGCTGATGGCCTGCTTTTCCTCCAGAGAAAGCTCTGCCATTGCCTTCTCCCCCACATAAAAATACGGGTCATAGCCAAAGCCGTTTTCACCTCTGGCAGCAGGGCGGATCTCTCCCTGACAGCTGCCGTCCGCCGTCAGGATGCTGCCATCAGTGTCCGCAAAGGTCAGTACACAGCGATAAGCTGCCGGCGAGACTTGGACGCCCCTGACTGCCAGCTCCTGCTGCAGCCTGCGGTTATTGTCCTCATCAGTTGCATTTTCGCCGGCATAGCGGGCAGAATAAACCCCCGGCGCCCCCTCCAGCACGGCTACTTCCAGACCGGAATCATCGGCCAGACATGCCATACCCGTCTGCGCCTGATAAAATTTTGCCTTGAGAAGCGAGTTTTCCTGAAAGGTTTTGCCATCCTCCACCGCCTCCGGGTATGCATCCGGCAAATCAGCCAGGGAAACCAGCTCCACAGGCAGCTCCCTGAAGGCATTGAGCATTTCACGCACCTTGCCCTGATTTTTCGTGGCAATCACGATCTTCTTTGCCATCATTCACGCCCTACCTTCCATACCAGTACACCGCCCAGCACATCCTTCTCATAGGAGATAAGCTCGTCAATGCCCTTTTCTGCCAGGGACAGCAGACGGTTGAATTCTCCCCGGCTGAAGGGCCGTTCCTCACCAGTCCCCTGAATTTCCACGAATTTTCCCTCTCCTGTCATCACCACATTCATATCCACAGCGCCCTGAGAGTCCTCCTCATAGCAAAGGTCCAAAAGCGGTTCACCCTCAGGAGAGATGCCCACACTGATGGCGGCCAGGAAATCCTTGACAGGGAACGGTCTTTTTTCATCATAGACAGAAGCGCAGGCCTCCACCAGCGCAATGAACGCTCCGGTAATCGAAGCCGTTCTGGTACCGCCGTCCGCCTGAATTACATCGCAGTCAATCGTGATAGTACGCTCCCCCAGAGCCTTCAAATCCATAACAGAGCGCAGACTGCGCCCGATGAGCCGCTGAATCTCCTGCGTGCGGCCCGTCTGCCTGCCTCTGGCAGCCTCTCTCGGCGTCCTGGTATTGGTGGCACTCGGCAGCAGGGAATATTCGGCAGTCAGCCATCCCTCGCCGGAGCCACGGAGAAAATGCGGTACACGCTCCTCGATGCTGGCAGCACAGATTACCTTGGTATTCCCCATTTCAATCATTACAGAACCTGCCGGATGCTTCTGAAAATGACGATGTATTTTGTATTTCCGCAGCATATCAGGCTGCCGTCCGTCTATTCGCTCCATAAAATAAAATTCCTCCTCAACATGGATTATTCTTCTATATCATAACACAAAAATACTGCCAGCCGTCAAAACTGGCAGTAAAATTATCTCATTTTGCTTCCTGTAGCTTCCGAAAATTTCTAATGATCACAATCGGTGTCTTCTG
>JAQUZO010000079.1 GCA_028691285.1 Anaerovibrio sp.
CCACCGGCGATTTTTTCCAGCACTGACTGCAGATCCTTTGGCTTTACCGTTCCGTCACTGGCAGTCCTGACATGGAGCCCAAAGGTTGCCAGCAGGCCGTTCAGTGCCGTAATCTTGGCATCATCAGGCTTTTCATGGACACGGTAAACGAAAGGCTGCCTGCGGTGGAACATGTGCTCAGCCACCGTTTCATTGGCGGCCAGCATGCACTGCTCCACAATGGACTCGCCCAGATTGCCTACACGCTTTTTCAGCCCTACTGCTTTGCCGTTTCCATCCAGCTTGACCTTGATTTCCGGAATCTCAAAGTTGATGGAACCGCGGCGGTGGCGATATTTATACATGGCATTGCGCACCTCCTGCAGCGTATGCAGGAAAGGCACGATGTCCTCATTATCCCGAATGAAATCCTTGTCGTGCTCCACCAGTATTTTGTTTACCAGAGTATAGGTAAGGCGTCGGTATACATGAATGACCACCGGCAGGATTTTATAATCCTTCACCTTGCCATCAGGGCTGATGTGCATTTCGCATGCCATGGACAGGCGGTCCACACCTGCATTCAGGCTGCATATTCCGTTGGAAAGAGCCTTGGGCAGCATCGGCACTACACGGTCAACCAGATAAACGCTGGTGCCCCGCGCCTCCGCCTCTGTATCAAGCGGCTCATGCTCCCTGACATACCAGCTTACATCGGCAATATAAACGCCTAAGAAGAAGCTGCCGTCCTCTTTTTTCTCTACATAAACACCATCGTCCAGATCCTTGGCATCTTCACCATCAATGGTGACAATCTTCAGGCTGCGCCTGTCCTGCCGTCCCTGCCTGCCGAGATGCTCCTCCGCCGTGATGGACTGAGCCACCGCATCGGCTGCCTCCTGCACTTCCTCCGGGAAGGTCTCTGACAGCTCATATTGACGCATGATAGACAAAATATCTACGCCCGGTGCATCCTTCTGCCCCAGGACCTCCACGATGCGTCCCTCTGCCTTCAGTTTGCCGTCCGGCCACTGTGTCACTTCTGCCACTACCTTTGAGCCGGTCATGGCATTCATCGCCTTGCCCTCAGGAATGTAGATATCATTTTTGAGACGGGTATCATCAGGAGATACAAAGCCGAAACGGCGGCTGGCAGAATAGATGCCAACAATCCTGCTGTTGGCACGCTCCACAACCTCGGCAACCTTGCCCTCTCTGGCGTGTCCGTCCTGAGCAGCGCCTGACGGCTTTGCCAGCTGAACCTTTACGGTATCGCCATTCATGGCCGTGTGCAGCTCATCCCTGGACACAAAAATATCTGCCTGGTTCTTCAGCATACCCTCCGGCGTCACAAAGCCAAAGCCGCGGCTGTTGATGGAAATTTTTCCTGTAAGCATCTCATCTGTATAAACTGTTTTACCCGGCAGAAACGGCAAAATGGTTTTTGCCTTTGCCCTGGCAGATTTATCCACGGTATTGTTCCTTGCTGCGGAGCGTCCTCTGCCTGTACCGGCCGGTTTGGATTTCCTGAAAGTCTGTTTTTGCATGGGTATCTCCCCCCTGTCCTTTTCTTTATCTGAATTCATCTCTTATTTCTTTGTCAATCAAGCAAAAGAAAGCAAAAAACCGCCTACCTGCTCAAATACCTCCTGGCGCTGACAGTCCAGTGCCAGCAAATGCCCGGAGCGGTCCAGCCAATACAGCTTCTTTGCGCTGCTGCCGGCCCGGCGATAAATATAATCGGCGCTGCGCTCACGCACCGTATGGTCATTATGGCTCTGCATGACCAGAAGCGGGCAGCTCACCCGGGGCAGCTCCTTTTTGACATCCTCAATCAGGTTCAGAAGCTCATGCACTGCCAGCAGAGGCATCTCGCCATAGGAGGCGTTGCAGATATCCGGTACATCAGATATCTGACGCCGCCTCTTGGGCTGATAGCGTCCCTGGCATTTATCCCTGGGCGGCAGGCGGTAAAGCTTTTTGTCTTCATGGATAAATATGGGTGCTCCCAGAACCGCTGCGCTGTGCACCGCTGCATTGGCTGCCAGCTTGAGGCTCAGCAACCCTCCCATGGACTGGCCGACAATCGAAATTTTGCTGCAGCAGCAGGCCAGAAGGGAGTAGCCGTCACACACAGAATCATACCAGTCTTCCCGGCTCATGCGTGCCATATCCTCCGGTGTCGTCCCGTGCCCTGCCAGCCTTACTCCCAATACGGTATAGCCCTGCTCATGCAGGTAATGCCCCAAAAGGAGCATTTCAGCCGGCGAACCGGTAAAGCCATGCACCAAAAGCACACCGTGCCTGCCGCCCTGGAAAAAAAATTGTTCACCACCCTGCAAAATCATGCCGCCACCCCACTTTTAGTGTAATTATTGCTTCCATTCTATCACAAAAAATAAGCGCCCTCAATTTTTATCTTGAGAACGCTTACATGATATCATGCCTTAAATTGCAGTTGCTTTAGCAATAAACAGGGTAAGTGCACCAAACAGCACCGCCAGCACCACTGTAACACGAGCCAGCAGAGCATCCATGCCGCGGGCACTGCTGCTGAAAACAGTATCGCTGCCGCCGCCCATTCCCATACCAGCGGACTTGGGTGACTGCATGACTACAGCTCCAATCAGCATCAAACCGATAACAGCATCCAAAACCATCAAAACCGTAAGCATCTACGGGACCTCCTCTACCTAATTCAAAGTCACTATATCATATCACATTTAGTCTGCAATAGCAATCTGAATCTTGGTGGTATTGTTTCCCTTGCTCTTGAAGCCGATATCCCCGGAGGAAATGCCGGATGTAATGACGGTGATATCCCCCGCATTGATATAGCCCTCCTTCAGAGCCGCTGCCACCGTAGCCTCCACGGTATCCTCATCGCTCCAGATGCGTCCGTTGATGAGCTGCACGCCCCAGTACAGGCTGAGCTGGCGGGCTACCTTGGCGGTAGCTGCATAGGCAATGATGTCAGCCAGCGGACGGTATTTGGAAACCACCTTGGTGGTGTAGCCGCTGTGCGTCGGGGTCAGGATGGCCTTGGCTCCCAGCTCATAGGAAAGCTGTACACTGGAATGGGCAATCGCATCCGTTATATGGGTCTGGATTTCTACACCCAGGTGAGTGAAACGCTTCCTGTAATGGATGGCGCTTTCCGTTTTTACGGCAACCTTGCTCATGGTCTGCACTGCCTCCAGCGGATAATCGCCGCTGGCAGTCTCGCCGCTGAGCATGATGGCATCAGTGCCGTCAAACACCGCATTGGCCACATCGGAAACCTCCGCACGGGTAGGGCGGGGATTGGTGGTCATGGACTCCAGCATCTGAGTCGCAACAATAACCAGCTTGCCGGCCTTATTGCACTTGGCGATGATTTCCTTCTGCAGGAACGGCACATCCTCAGCCGGAATTTCCACGCCCAGATCACCTCTTGCTACCATGATGCCGTCGGATGCCTCAATGATGGAATCAATATTCTTGATGCCCTCAAGATTTTCAATCTTGGCAATGATCTCCATGTTGCCCTTGTGCTTCTTGATCAGCTTCCTGATTTCCCTGACATCGCTGGCACGCTGGACAAAGGAAGCGGCAACATAGTCCATATCATTTTCCACACCAAAAATGATATCCCTTTCATCCTGCTCGGAAATCGGCGGCAGCCCAACGGACACTCCCGGCGCAGCAACACGCTTCTTGGTGCTCATCGGGCCGCTGTTCAGTATCTCGGTTACAATATCCTTGCCCTTGATTTCCTTGACCGTCAGGCCAACCAGGCCGTCGGAAAGCAGAATCGTATCCCCTGGCTTGACCTCCTGATACAGCTTCTTGTGACTGATAGGAGCTCCATGCTCATCGCCCGGTGTATCTGCATAGGTCAGTACAAAGCTCTCTCCCTTGGTGAGCTGTACCTTGCCGTCCTTAAATTCGCCCAAACGCATTTCCGGTCCTTTGGTATCCAGCAAAAGTGCCACAATGCTGTCAGTATGGCGGGCCGCATCACGCACCATCTTGATGCGCCCCAAATGCTCAGCATGGTCACCATGAGAGAAATTGAATCTGGCACAGTTCATGCCGTTTTCCATCAGCTTTTCCACCAGTCCCGGCTTCTCCGTTGCCGGTCCCATCGTACATACTATCTTTGTCTTCTTCAACATAGAATAAAACGCTCCTTCCACATAGCTTTCTTCATACATTTCACTTTATAGTTATAAATTGTGTATATACATATTTTTTTAATGATATGCATTATATATGATTCATCATTGATTGTAAAGGAAATACTTTAATTTATCAAAAACAATGGCTATTCCATGGCCTTCAATCTGAATTGTAGCACAATAAGTTGCGGTCTTCAAATTGTTAAGCACTTATATGAAGAAAATTTACAAAAAATTGATATTTGAAATATTTTCATCCCTTGGTTCAAAATCCAAAACCAGGCAGGAATTTTGCCGCTGACAGCGAATTATTCATTATATAATAAAGTAAGATTAGCTTTCACAGGAAGGATGATAAATATGTTCGTTGCAAACCGCATGACCAAAAACCCCATTACCGTTGAGCCTTCTACGCCAGTCAATGATGCTGCCAAGCTGATGAAACGCAGAAATATCCGCCGCCTGCCGGTCGTTGAGGACGGCATGCTGGTCGGCATCATCAGCGACCGGGACATCATGAGGGTGGCTCCGTCACCTGCCACAACCCTGTCCAAATTTGAAATCATGAGCCTTTTGGACAAGATTACCGTAGCGGAGATTATGGCGAAGGAGGTAGTTTCTCTCCCGGACACTGCCACTATCGAGGAAGCAGCTCTGGTGATGTACAACGAAAAGCTCAGCGGTCTGCCGGTAGTCAGCAGCATGGGCGCCGTGGTGGGCATCATCACAGAAACCGATGTCTTCAAGACCTTCGTTGATGTCATGGGGCTGGCAGAGGGCAAAACCCGCATCACTCTTGATGTAGAGGACAAAATCGGCGTTGTCAGGGAGCTGGCAGGCATCATCGCTGATGCAGGGTTCAATATCGACAGTATGGTCACCTGCAAGCTGGCCGCCATGGCAGGGCATTTTGAAATAGTCATCCGCCTGGATGCAGAAAATGTGGATGCTGTCATTGAGCGTATAGAGGCAAAGGGCTACAAGGTCATCCATGTTGCCAAGATTGGACAATAAAAAGGCAGAATAGCTGCCAGAGAATAAAAAAGAGGCTGCCCCGGGAAGGAATTGCAGTGACCCCCATAAGTCAGATCTGGAAAATCTAACTTAATGAGGGTCAGTTCAAATCTCCGTCCCCAGGGCAGCCTTTTATGCTGTAGACAAACTGCAGCTGTATTGCAGACAACAGGCAGCCTCCGAAAACACACTGCCGCTGCTGCCGGCTTTCCTTACAGACAGCAGTCCGCTTCTGCTGAGCGGCTGTCTGAGCTTCAAAATGCCGCCTGCAAATAAAGGCTCCGCTCAGCCGCCCAGATAAGCCTTTTTTACATCCTCACTGGCCGCCAGTTCCCTGGCATCCCCGCTGAGGGTAATGCGTCCCGTTTCCAGCACATAAGCGCGATGGGCGATGGACAGTGCCATATTGGCGTTCTGCTCTACCAAAAGGACAGTAGTGCCGGTCTTGTTGATGTCCTGAATGATCGTAAAGATCTCCCGGATCAACAGCGGTGCCAGGCCCATGGACGGTTCATCCAGCAGCAGCAGCCTTGGACGGCTCATCAGGGCACGCCCCATCGCCAGCATCTGCTGCTCACCGCCGGACAAGGTGCCCGCCAGCTGGCCGATACGCTCCTTGAGGCGGGGAAAACGATTGAATACCATTTCCATATCTTCCCTGACCCCATCCTTGTCTGTACGGGTAAATGCCCCCAGCTCAAGGTTCTCCTGTACGCTCATTTCCGCAAAGATACGGCGTCCTTCCGGCACCTGGGAAATGCCTGTCTTGACGATTTCATGAGCAGGCAGTCCGGCTATTTCTTTGCCTTCAAATTCTATCGTCCCGCTCTTTGGCTTCAAAAGTCCGGAAACAGTACGCAGAATCGTAGATTTTCCTGCACCGTTGGCACCAATCAGCGTAACTATTTCACCCTCATTTACCGTCAGGGAAGCCCCCTTGATAGCATGAATTGCCCCGTAAAAGACATTTATGTCATTTATCTTCAGCATAGTTCCCATAATTCCATCAAGCCTCCCCGCCTAAATACGCCCTGATAACCTCCGGATTTGCCTGTATATCCTTCGGCGTGCCGTTGGCGATAATCATACCGTATTCCAGCACATAAATACGCTCGCAAATGCCCATGACCAGACTCATATCATGCTCAATCAAAAGCACTGTCAAGCCAAACTCCCTGCGGATCCAGCTGATCATATCCATCAGCTCTCTGGTTTCCTGCGGATTCATGCCCGCTGCCGGCTCATCCAAAAGCAGCAGCTTCGGCTTGGCTGCCAGGGCGCGGGCAATTTCCAGACGGCGCTGGGCGCCATAAGGAAGATTTTTGGCCTGCTCCTCAGCATGGGCCTCCAGCTTGAAGATTTTCAGCAGCTTCATACTTTCCTCGGCAATCTTCTTTTCCTCGGCAAAATACCTGCCCACCCGAAAAACAGACTCTGCCAGTCCGTATTTTACATGGGAATGATAGGCTATTTTTACATTGTCCAGCACGCTCAGCTCTGAAAACAGGCGGATGTTCTGGAAGGTACGGGCAATCCCCCGCTGGGTAATCTCATAAGGCTTTTTGCCCACAATGCTCTGGCCGTTGAATTCAATGCTGCCGGTGGTAGGCTGGTAGACACCGGTAATCAGATTGAAGGCGGTTGTCTTGCCTGCGCCGTTCGGGCCAATCAGGCCAACCAGCTCTCCCTTGCTGATATAAAAATCAAAATCCGAAACAGCCTTCAAGCCGCCAAAGACAATGGAGACATTTTCAGCCTTTAACAATGCTTCGCTCATCAATTATGCCCCCTTTTGAAAATGCGGCGGAAAATCCCCATGCTGGTAATCTCCATGTAGCCAAACAGGCCCTGCGGACGATAGAACATCAGCAAAATCAGTGCCAGCGCATAAATAATCATGCGGAACTCAGGCCAGGCAGCCAGAGCCGCAGAAATAAAGGTCACGACAAAGGCACCGGCAATGGAGCCTGTAATAGAGCCAAGGCCGCCCATGACCACCATGATAAGATAGTTGAAGGAAGCCAGGAAGGTAAAGGAGCCTGGGCTGATGATGTAAAAATTATGAGCAAAAAGGCCGCCTGCCACACCGGCAAAGGCTGCACCGATGGTAAAGGCCATCACCTTGTATTTGGTCGTGTTGATGCCCATGGCCTCGGCAGCGATTTCATTCTCCCGGATAGCTATGCAGGCACGCCCATGGCTGGAGTTGACAAAGTTCTTGATGAAGAACAGCACAAAAAGCATGACCACAAATACCCAGGCAAAGCTGGTATGGTGGATGATGCCCTTGAAGCCGGCAGCGCCGCCTACATAATCCATATTCATGATGATGATGCGGATAATCTCCCCCAGTCCCAGAGTGGCAATGGCAAGATAATCCCCCCGCAGACGCAGGGTAGGCAGTCCAATCAGGAAGCCAAGGATACCGGCCAGCACAGCCCCGCCCACCAGGGAGACAATGAAGGGCAGATGGAAAAAGACTGTCATGACAACGCCTGTATATGCCCCCACAGCCATGAACCCGGCATGGCCCAGCGAAAACTGGCCCGTATAACCGTTAATCAGATTCAGGCTGGCTGCCATGATAACATTGATGCCGATAATAATGAGATTCAGCTCCCAGAAGGAGCTGAGCACCTTCGTACTGATCAAAGCCTGCAGCACCGCAAAGATAACCAGTGACAGACCCAGCATAATCAAATCATTTTTACGCAGTAAATTCATTTGCTGTCACCTACACTTTCTCACGGGTGTTCTTGCCAAAAAGGCCTGACGGCTTGAACAAAAGCACCAAAATCAAAATCGCAAAGGCTGCTGCATCACGGAAGGTGGAGGAAATGAATCC
>JAQUZO010000080.1 GCA_028691285.1 Anaerovibrio sp.
GTATAAATTATCGGATGTAATGAAATAAGTAAAAAGCAGAGCCTGTATAAGATGCTTTACTTAGCTCTTGCATTACTATTACAAAAGCATCATAACATCTCAGACAGGCTCTGCTTCGCTGGTGACTTCAACCACATTCCCGTTCGTTCATGATTCGTTGTTCCGGTTTCGCCTTTTCCAGGAAAACCAGCACGGGACCAGATAAGCGCCAGGCCAGGCTGCCAAAGGCAATCCCCAAAAGGGCTCCCGTAAACACATCACTCGGATAATGCATAAACAAATACACCCTTGAAAAAGCAATCGCTGCCGCAAGCCCCAAGGCTGTCCGGCCCCATTTCTTCTCTATCCCACGAAACAATGCTGTTGCCGCAACAAAGGAACTAAAAGCATGTCCGGAAGGAAAAGAGAAATCATTGGCTGCTGGTGCATGGAGCAGCAGCGGCACCAATGGATAATCAATACAAGGACGCGTACGCTCTACAAGATGTTTCAATAGGCCATTGCCCACGATTAGACTGAAAGTCAGACCAAGCAATATGGCAATACCTGTCTTTCGATAATCCTTTTTACATGCCAATGCAATGCCCAGTAAGATCCAGATTAAGCCATAATTTCCGACGGTGGATAAAGCAATCATAAACGGAGATATGATCTCTGTTACCAAATGATTTTGTACCCCAAAAATCATCACTACATCAAGAGTCATGATATTGTCCATATGTTCATCCTCTCTTTTATCTTGCGATTTCCACTTTCATGTTTTTTGTAGAATTTCTATACGCAGCTGCCAGGTTTTGGGTCTCATGATTATAAGAATCTGTTTTCTCGATATCTTCCAATCTTGCTATTTGATCACGCATTTTTTCAATATTCGGCAGCCAATAACTTATATTATTGATATATACAGGTGTACCATCTACCATCTCTGTATTCAATCCTTTTTGATAGGCTTCGGGAACACAGGTACCTATTTTCAATAATGTGGCAAGGGAGATATTTGTATCAAAAGATGTTTGTACTTCTTTCACGATTTCTGGAAGTCTGGTTAGTGTCGCAGGCTGTACTACAGCCTCGATTAATGCATTGGAAAATTTCTGCTGTCTTTCGATTCTTCCAATATCACCCATCTCATCATGGCGGAAACGAACATATTGCAAAGCAGTATTTCCGTCCATATGCTGTTGACCTGGTTCCAAGTCAATCAGCCCATCGTTATTGACTTCCCCCTCATCATAAGGATCATAATAGTACATTTTTTTATCTACATTAATATCAACGCCGCCAACGGCATCGATTACATGCTGAAATCCTTCCATATTTACAGCCAAATAATAATCGATGGGAACTCCCAAGAGCGTTGAAACTGTTTTCTCAGATAACTTTGGACCTTCGTATGCATAGGCATGACCAATCTTATTCCATTCATAGCCAGGGATGTCAACACGACTGTCTCTTGGGACCCAAAGCATGGATATTGTTTTCTTATCCATATCGACAATCAATAAACAAGTCACATTAGATCTGCCAATATCATTCCTTCTCTTATCAATGCCTAAAACCAGAATATTATACTTCGTATGACTTTCTGAAGCAGTTATGCTTCCGGCTGTATTATTCAGCGGCGCGTCCGTAAATAGTTTTTTCCATGCATAGACAAGGCCAACCGACATGCATAAAACAAATAAAACAGCAATACCTACTGCTTTTTTATTTACTCGCCGTTTAGATTTTGTGCGAATATGCTTTCCCAATATCATCCCTCCAGTTTAAATATATCGACTTTTTATTTTCCTCTAAATTGCACTTGTTACGATAAAACTTCACTTTGAATTTTATCGTAAGTTCAATCATGCAATCCAATATTTTTGATTATAATATATCTTTCTGTAAAAGCATCGAAAATAATCATATGACAATTCATCATAAATAAAAACTACTCCCTTATTATATCATATTATATCATAGAACAGACTTTATATGTATAGGCCATTATAGTTATTTTAATTGCCTTATGCCAAACTGGAATTGTTATAGACGATTCGTTGATTTATGGTATAATATTGCCATACAGGTGAAAGCTTGTAGACAGAGTAAGTTGCTGTGCGTTAAGTGCTGGATGAACGGGGAGTTGTCATCCGGACGAAAAGCGAAAGCTTGCGGTACAGCTGCTGCATCCCGCTGTTGCATAGGCGAGACACAGGACCTCTCAATGATGCAGCAACGTGCTGAACAATCATCTATTTAAGGAGGTCTTTTTTGTGCAAAAAATGACGACGAAAACGATTGTGTACACAGGAATCTTTACGGCAATAACCGTATTATTGACCTATGTATTCGCAATTAGTACCACATTTGTCCGTATCACCTTCGGATTCCTGCCCATTGCTTTATTTGGCGTGATGTTCGGGCCATGGAAAACCGGAGCCATGGCGGCGCTGGCGGATATAATCGGGACAGCCATGTTTGGAATGAGTATTTTCTTTCCCGGATTCACGCTGTCGGCTTTCCTGACGGGCTGGATTTATGGCTATTTTTTCTACCAGCAGCACATCAGCTGGAAGAATGCCTGGCTCCCCTTCCTGCTCGTCACGGTCCTGATCCATCTGGGGTTGAACACCTTGTGGCTGACGCTGCTCTATCAGAAGGCCGCTGAGGTGATATTTGTCAGCCGGTTGTGCAAGAATATTCTCTGCTACCCGCTGGAAATCGGTCTATTCCTGATGGTCTACCGCTACCTGGCCGTATGGCTTCCGCATAGGATCAAATCCTGATAAAAGACCTGCCACCAGTCGGCTCTTTTTGACTGGAAAGCAGAGGCTTGTCTATAGCTGCGTATCAAAAAAGCACTTCCTTGCTGCGAAGTGCTTTTTTGTTCTTAAAGGCATTTATTCAATTGCACCGTTCATGTTCTTCAGCTCCATTACCCTGCTGAGAATCACATATGCCAGCTCTTTTTTGCTCATCAGCGGTATTTCTTCAATGCTGCCGTCACGCTTCAGCAGCTTGATGAGATTTGTGTCTACATTGAAGCCGGCCTTAGGATTGGAAACATCGTTGGCTACAATCATGTCCAGATTCTTTTTTTCCAGCTTGCTCTGAGCATATTGAACCAAATTCTGTGTTTCTGCTGCAAAACCCACTAAAATCTGCTGCGGCTGCTTCAGCTGCCCCAGCTCCCTGAGAATATCCGGATTTTTTTCCAAGACCAGGGTCAGCTCGGTATCATTTTTCTTGATCTTGTGGTCTGATGTATTTTTGACACGATAATCAGATACTGCCGCCGCCTTGATGACAATGTCACTGCTGGAGAAGGCATCCAGTACCAGCCGGCGCATGTCTCTGGCTGATTCAACCTGCAGCACATTCATGCCAGGCGGTACAGGCAGGGCTGATGGTCCGGAAATAAGAGTGACTTCGGCACCAAGCTCTGCTGCTGCCCGGGCGATGGCATAGCCCATTTTGCCGCTGGAACGGTTGCCGATATAGCGTACCGGATCAATCGGCTCACGGGTTCCTGCTGCGGTGACGAGTACCCTCAGACCAGCCATGCTGCGGCATTTTGGCCGGAAACAGCCCTCCACTGCCTCAATCAGCTCAGATGGTTCAGGCATTCTGCCGATACCGTCAGTGCCGCAGGCAAGATGTCCGGAAGCCGGCGGTATCAAATGCCATCCTCGCTGCTGCAGAGCACAGATGTTATTTTGAGTCACAGGATTTTCATACATATTGCTGTTCATGGCAGGCGCAAAGAAAACAGGCGCTTTGGTGGCCAACAAAGTTGTAGTGAGCATATCATCTGCCATACCTGCAGCAGCCTTGGCAAGAAGATTCGCTGTGGCAGGAGCAATCAGCACCAGATCGGCCAGATTGGCCAGAGCTATGTGCTCGACATCATAGTGCGGAATGTCCTGCCACATGGAAGTGACAACGGAATTGCCGCTGATTTCTCGCATGGCAGTTTCTGCAACAAAGTTCTGCGCACCCTTTGTGAGAATTACATGGACCTCAGCACCCTTTTTGCGCAGGCGGCTGACCAGGTCAACGCATTTGTATGCGGCAATTCCGCCGGTAACTCCCAAAACGATATTTTTATTCTTCAACATAATCCTTCACCCTGTGGGACAATTCATTTAATACCGGTGTTCAGGCGCTTGTAGGTGATTTTTCCCTCATAGATTTCTTCCATGGCATTGGTCACATCACGGGTAGAAACCCGATCTGCAGTAACAGCATGAGATTTGTCCATAATATCGCGGGCACGCTTGGCGGCCAAAGTCACCAGGGTATAACGGCTGTCCACCAGAGGAGTCAGCTGATCAAGATTTGGGGTTACAATATTCATCTTACTCATTATTTATTTATTCTCCTTCCACTGCTTCAGTAAGGCCTGCCAACAGGTTTTCGTTGAGGTCGGTGCGATGATGCTCCGCCTCAATGATATTGGCAATGACTTCCTCAGCAGCCTCTACCTTATCATTAACTACCACATAGCGATAGTGATGAGCGATTTTGATTTCTTCTACGGCCGCTGCCAGACGCCGCTGCAGACTGTCCTCAGTCTCCGTGCCTCTGCCCTTCAGCCGACGGGCCAATTCCTCCAGGGATGGAGGAAGTAAAAATATAAACAGTCCATCAGGCATGAGCCTCATGACATCCAAAGCACCCTGTGTATCAATCTCCAGCAGGATGTCTTCGCCGGCTTCAAGCCGGTCAGTGACCTTCTGCTTAGGAGTGCCGTAATAGTTACCGTAAACCTCTGCCCATTCCAGAAGCTCTCCCCTGGCAATCATTGTCTGAAATTTTTCTTTGGTGTAGAAATAATAATTTACGCCGTCCTGTTCGCCTGGCCTGGGCTGGCGGGTGGTGGCAGAAATCGAATAGGAAATCTCCGGATGCCTTTGCCGCAGCAAGTCACAAACCGTTCCCTTGCCGGTGCCGGAAGGACCGGAAACTAAAATCAACAAGCCTTTGCGCATGGTTATCTTATGCCTCCTCTGCAATTCTATGGGACATGGTATCAGGCTGGACTGCCGATAGTATGACATGTCCGCTGTCCGCGATGATGACAGCTCTGGTACGCCGTCCGTAAGTGGCATCAATGAGCTGGAACCGTTCACGGGCATCCTGGATCAGCCTCTTGACAGGAGCAGATTCAGGGCTGATGATGGCCACCACCCGATTGGCTGAAACAACATTGCCGAAGCCGATATTGATAAGCTTTATATCCATCAGTCAGAAAACTCCTTTCAGACTATTCAATATTCTGGATCTGCTCGCGGATTTTTTCGATTTCACTTTTGACATCTACGACAAATCTGGCTGCAGCAGCAGAACTTGCCTTTGAGGCTACAGTATTGATTTCACGATTCATTTCCTGGATTAAAAAGTCCAGCTTGCGCCCGATTGGCCCATCGGCAGAGATAATAGCATGGAACTGCTTGAAATGGCTGCGCAGGCGGACAGTTTCCTCTGTATAATTCACCTTGTCAGTGTAAAGAGCAGTTTCCTGAATAAGACGGTTCTCATCAATATCCTCTTTGCCGAGGTATTCTGCCAAAAGTGCCTCCAAGCGCTGCCGGTAAGCACTGACAATCTCAGGAGCCAGCTTTTCCAGCTCAGAAACAAAATTCTCCAGGATATCTATTCTGTTCAAAAGGTCGGATTGGATATTTTTGCCCTCAGAAATACGCATGGCTGTAAGATTTTCCAGAGCCTTTTCGATGGCCTTCATAAGTATTGGCTCTGCAGCTTCCAGATTGGTATTTTCTTCAGAAATTTTCAGGACATCAGGATAACCGGCAATCTGACTGGCTGTTACGGAGGTGCTCAGTCCAAGCTGGGAGCTGATTTCACCAAGTGCTTCGCCATAGGCCTGCGCCAGGCTTTTATCTACTACAACGGTGACTGCTTTCTCACGCAGGTCCTGAAAACGCACATTGATATCAAGCTTGCCGCGGGACACATATTCCCTGATTTTCTTGGTGAGTTGGCTTTCAAACATATTCAGGCTGTAAGGCATGTGATAATTGGTTTCCAGATACCGCTGATTAACAGCCTTTATTTCCGCATAAACCTTGAAATCATGGTTTTCGCAGTCTCCAGCCCCAAAGCCGGTCATACTTTTTATCATGAATAATCCTCTTTTACTATAAATTTTAGTCCATATATTATAGCACTAAATCAGTCAGGCTGACAACTGTTATTGCTGCACTGCAATGGTGCAGGCACCGGTAAAGACCTTTTCGGCAGGGCCGGTCATATAAAGGTGATTGTCCTTCTCTGCCCACTCGATAATCAGTCTGCCGCCGTCAAGCTGTATCTCTGCCTTGCGGTCTGCCAAGCCGTTCAGTACAGCGGCGGTAAGGCTGGCACAGGAGCCGGTGCCGCAGGCAAGAGTGACGGCAGCGCCTCGCTCCCATACCCTCATGCGAAGATGCTGGCGGTCAATGACCTGCACAAATTCGGTATTGGTTTTTCTTGGGAACTTTGCATGGGTTTCAAAAAGCTGCCCCAGCTCATAAATTGGAAAGGCTTCCGCGTCCTCTACAAAAATCACACAGTGAGGATTGCCCATGGAAACGCAGGTCATTTTAAAATCATGTCCCTTCACCGTGATAGCTTCATTGATGATACGCTCCATGCCGTAGCCGTCAACGGGAATGTTGTCTCCTTCAAGGACCGGCTCTCCCATATTGACCTGAATCATGGAGATAGTACCATTTTGTTTGATGATTTTAGGCACCAGAATACCGGCACCGGTTTCTACAGTAAATTCTTGCGTATGGACATGGCCTGCCTCGTATACATAGCGGGCAAAGCAGCGGATGCCGTTGCCGCACATTTCAGCTTCGCTGCCGTCTGCATTGATGATGCGCATACGGATATCTGCTGTTTGGGAAGGGAGAACAAGTAGAATTCCGTCGGCACCAATGCCATAATGCCGGTCACAGATTTTTTGGGCAGCCTGTACAAAAGGCTCCTCTGACTGCTTCATGCAGTCAATCAGCACAAAGTCATTGCCGGTACCCTGCCATTTACTAAATTCAAAGGTCATGATATGTCACTCCAATTCTCATTCAATTTAATTTATTTTTGATTTGGTACAGCTCCTCAACAGGTACACCACCCTCCAATGCGGCAAAGTCCGCTTCAAAGCTTTCTTTGAGCCGCAGCTGGAAGCGGTGTCGTATCTGCTGGAATACGGCTTCTGTCCCCTGTGTGAGATTCTGGCCCAGCCTTGCCTCCTGCTGCTTCAGATATTCCTCGGCAAGAGGTACGAGCAGCTGCTCAAGTACGCCGGCCATTTCCCTGGAGCCTCCTTCCTCAAAGAAGTTCTTAGGATTTTTGTAGATGGTAAGTGCTGCCGCAAAATACTTTGTGTCTGCCGAAGCAAAGGCACTTTCAAATTCCATACCGCATTCGTGGGAGAATTCATGTACAGAAATAGGCAGTGCACTGTTTATCTCCATCAGATTGTCATTTATTTGCTGCTGCAGGGCCAAAGACTGCTGAACGATGAACTGCTCCATCCTGAGGGCAGTAGCTCTCAGCTCCTGGGCAAAATCAAAGCCCAGGCTCTGTAAAAGCTCCTTCAGAGCACTTTCCAGCCTGCTTTTAGTATGGTTTTTTTCCTTGAATACAGCAGGATTGAAGGCCTCGCGGTAAAAATCCGTATAGCGCAGGAATACACGCTGCCGTACATAATAGATAAGCTCGTGCAGCTCCTGCTGCTGCCTGTTCTGCATATCCGTGCAGGTTATCCGTGCCAGCAGCTCTGTGGATTTCTTTTGGCACTGGAGGAGCTGCTGGC
>JAQUZO010000081.1 GCA_028691285.1 Anaerovibrio sp.
GCCCTGCACCCTGCAGCGTGGATAGCCTGAATCATGCGGTGAGGATGCCTGGCTGCTTCTACATGAAATGTTATAAAATCTGCTCCTGCTTTGGCAAAGGACTCTATCTGTGTGTCCGGATGCTCCACCATGAGGTGCACATCAAAAACTGCATCCGTCACCGGGCGTATCGCCTTGACAATACCAGCCCCCAGAGTAATTTCCGGCACAAAGCTGCCGTCCATAACATCAATATGTATATATTCTGCACCGGCATCGGCAACCTTCTTGACCTCTGCTCCCAAATTGGCAAAATCGGCGGAAAGAATAGACGGAGCTACTTTTATCATATTCAGTAAACCTTCTTTCTGTCATTGATAGTCTGTAAAATATTCAAATATGCCTCATAGCGCTTCGGATGGACAGTGCCATTCTCAACCGCCGCCTTGACGGCACAGTCAGGTTCGTGGCTGTGGGTACATGTATTATAATAGCACTGTGAAATATGCGGACGGAATTCCGGGAAATAATATGCCAGCTGGCCTTTATCCACATTTTCCAGCTCAGCCGCACTGAAGCCAGGGGTATCGACTACCGTACCGCCCCCTGCCAAAGGCAGCAGACAGGCAGCCCTGGTCGTGTGCTTGCCCCGTTTGATTTTTTCGCTGATTTTTCCAGTAGCCAGCTGCAGACTGCCATCTACTGCATTGAGCAGGGAAGATTTTCCCACACCGGAAGGGCCTGCAAAAACCGTCACCCTGCCCGCAAGCTGAGCCTTTAGCTCCGCCAGGCCAGTCCCGTCCTTGGCCGAAACCGGCAGCAGTCTGTAGCCAGCCTTCGCATAGGCCTGCAGGAGCTCCTCCTGCCCCTGATTCAAATCACATTTATTGATGCAGATAATAATTTCCGGGATACCCGACCATTCAGCCAATACCAGAAAACGGTTCAGTAAAAGCTCATTCAAATCAGGCTGGACGGCCGCAAAGGTGATCAGTACCTGGTCAATATTCGCTACAGCGGGACGCAGCAGCATGCTTTTCCTTGGCAGGCACTTTTCAATAATACCCGTGCCGTCCTCCAGCAGTTCGTATTCCACATAATCGCCGGTCACCACGGCTCCCTTATGACGCTTCAACCGTCCCCGCAGACGGCAGGAAAGCAGTTCCTGCTTTTCCGGTATCTGCAGATAATAAAAGCCGTTGTACATTTTTATAACCTGAGCTTTTGGCATAATCCATCCTTTTCTGCAAGCATTCTATCACTCCAGCTTAATAGTCAGATTGCTGGAATCTGTTCTCTCTTTTTTCACATCCGAATCAGGCGATGTCTTCTGAGCGGCAGGCGATTTGCCTGCACTGCCGGAGGAAATAACCAGATTGACGCTGCCGCCTTCCTTCAGGGCTGAACCGGCAGACGGACTTTGTCCAATGACCGTCCCCTTGGCCTTGGAGCTTGATTCCTCACTGACTCCGCCCAGGGAAAGTCCGTTGGCCTCAAGATTGGATTTGGCGCTTTCAACACTCAGACCAGCATAATTCTGTACCGTTACTTCCTTTTCCTTCTCGCCCAGGCTGACTGTAATATCTACACTCTGCCCCTTGGTAATCTTGGACCCGCTCCTTGGGTCCTGATTGATGACGGTACCCGCCGGTTCCTTGGCATTTTCCTCAAAGACCGCCCCTATCTTCAGGCCCATCTTTTTGAGCTTTTCCTCCGCATTGGTGCGGCTCATACTCTTTAAATCAGGCATGGTCAGCTCCTCACCGCCCTTGCTGACAGTAATCGTAACCAGCCTTTGCTCCTTGACTCTGGCACCCGCCTCAGGATACTGGGAAACGACCTGCCCGGCAGGCACCGAAGCATCATTGGCTTCCACCAGCTTCACGCGCAGGTTTTTATCCTCCAGGATCTGCTGCGCCACCACCGAGGATTTTCCTACTACATCAGGCACATCCAGCTCTGCCGAGCTCCAAAATTTACCAAAGGACAAGAAAGACCCTACGAAGAATCCCATCAGGAGGATTGCTGCAAGGCCGGCAATGAACTTCTTGGATTTAAAAAGTGAGCCTGCCTCCTTTTCCTCCTGAGCATTCCCCTGATAGTAGCCCTGCGGCTGACCATACTGTCCTCCTGTCTGCTCAGGACGCTTCGGCTGCTCCGACATCATTTCCGGCGTAATCCTTGGAATCATGCGGGTCGCAAAGGGATCATCGGACGCGCCATGCACTGCAGCAGCAGCTCTGTCAGCCAGCAGGCTTTTTGCCTGGTTCAAATCCGCATACAGCTCAGTGCTGCTCGGACGGTCACCGGGATCCTTGGACATGGCCTTTTGGATGATTGCCTCCAGGACAGGAGGTACATTTGGCTTCAGCTGCCGCAGGGACACAGGCTCCTGCTGCAGATGCTGCAGTGCAATGCTGACAGGAGTCTCCCCATTGAAGGGAAGCTGCCCCGTGAGCATCTCATACATGACAACTCCCAGTGAATAGACATCAGATTTGGTAGTAATCACAGTCCCCTTCGCCTGTTCAGGGGAAAAATAATGGACTGACCCCATGACGCTGCCGCTGTAGGTCATAGTCGAAGCAGAAACCGCTCTGGCAATGCCGAAGTCTGTCACCTTGATATGACCGTCCGGCATAACCAGGATATTATGAGGCTTGATATCACAATGCACCAGGTTATTGCGGTGAGCAGACTCCAGTGCGCTGGCAATTTCCCTGGCAATCCGCACGACCTCCGCCGGCTCCAGACAGCCCTTCTGCTGGATGACCTCCTTCAGGGTCGGGCCGGATACATATTCCATCACAATATACTGGCTGCCATCGTCCTCGCCTACATCATAAATATTTACAATATTGGCATGAGCGAGCTTGGCTGCGCCAGTAGCCTCCCGACGGAACCGCTCGACAAACTCTGCATCATTGGCATACTGCTGATGCAGGATTTTTACTGCCACAGCTCTGTCCAGCAGCTTGTCATGTGCCTTGTACACATCAGCCATACCACCGCCGCCAATAAGCTCCTGCAGCTCGTAGCGCCTCGCCAAAATACGCTGTATCATGAGACTTTACCCCCTATTATCTAAAATTTATCTATTCTGCAAATTTATTATAAGCTGACGGGCTATCGGTGCTGCTGCAGAACCGCCTCCGCCGCTGTTTTCCACAATTATACAAAAAGCAATGGTCCGTCCGGGCAGCTCAGCCGTGCCAATAAACCAGCCATGCTCTGCACCGGAAGCGTTTTCTGCCGTTCCGGTCTTGCCGGTTACCCGCACTCCCGGAACAGCCGCTCCGCTGCCAGTGCCATTCTGCACTGCATTTTCCATAAAGCTGCTGATAAGTCCCGCCCGCTGCCGGGTAGTTACCTCACGCCACTTGACAGGCTCGGCTTTTCTCAGCACCACGCCTCCGGGTGAAACGACCTCATCCACCATATAAGGAAGCATCATGCTGCCTCCGTTGGCAAAAGCGCATGCCAGCATGGCCATGCGCACAGGGGTTACCAGCAGCTCTGACTGCCCTATACCCACCTGGGCCGTATCTCCATCCCCCAATTTTTTAAAATCAGGCAGATGGGATTTCGCCTCCTGGATTTCTCCATCAAAGGTATCAGCAAAGCCAAAACGCTTAAAGGCATCCTCCAGACCGCTGCCATGCATGCGCATAGCCAAAGTGCCAAAGGTAAAATTGCAGGAATGGGTCAAAGCCTCCTGCAGATTGACTTTTCCATGCACTGCGCCGTGGCTTTCCCGAATATAAGTATCACCTATATTCAGCCGACCTGTACAGTCAAAAATCTCATTTAAGTCTGTTACCTTTTCATCAAGTGCAGCATCAGCAATCAACACCTTGATAGCAGACCCGGGCGGATACAGCCCCTGAGCCGCACGATTCAGCAGCGGGCTGTCCTCTCTTTGAGACAGCTCTGTCCACTGCGTCTCCACCAAAGAAGGATCAACCGCAGGCTTGCTGACCATTGTCAGCACTGCACCCGTATCAGCATCCAGTACTACGACTGCCCCCTTGTAGCTGCCTAACGCCTCATAGGCAAGCTGCTGAAGCTGTGCATCCACCGTCAGCTTGATATCATTGCCGCGGTCAGACTGCAGCAGCTGACCGGCAGGCCCCAGACCTCTGAGCTGACGGGACTGTCCTGAGAGCTCGTCGCCCAATATATTTTCCAGTCCGGCGCTGCCAAGCTGCTCTCCCACATAGCCCGTAACGGGTGCCATGGCTGCACCGTACGGATAGTGCCGTTCACCCGGTGCCTGACTGCCGGCCAGCTGCCTGCCCTGACAATCTAAAATGCTCCCCCGTACTATGTCCATAGAAGCACCACGCCGATTCAGGGGATTGGCATTAAGCTCGTCCGCCTGAAAAATCTGTATATAGACCAGATAGCAGAATAAAATGCCGAACAGTCCCAGCAGGAAGATGCTGCAGTGAAGGATATGCTTTTTAATAGTCTTGCTCCCCATAAGCTACTCCCTCTTTGCCATGGCCAGCAAAAGCCCCAGCATGATGAACCCTGAAACCATTGAACTGCCGCCGTAGCTGATGAAGGGCAGGGTAATACCCGTCAGAGGCAAAAACTTTGTCACACCGGCAATAATGATAAAAGCCTGCAGATAAAAGCTCACTGCAATCCCCGAGGCAATCAGCATATATAAATCACGCCGGCAATCCATGGCAATCATGATACCGCGGAAAAAAAACAGTGTATAAACCAGCATCACTGCCGTTCCGCCTAAAAGCCCCAGCTCCTCACCCACTGCGGAAAAGATAAAATCCGTATGTACCTCCGGTATCAGGCCGGGATGCCCATGCGTAAAGCCTGTCCCCCAGGTTCCCCCTGCAGCAAAGGCAAAAAGCGACTGCACTACCTGATAAGCCTGCCCTGCCGGGTCAGCCCAGGGATTCAGCCAAATATCAAAGCGCACCCGTACATGCCCGAAAAGCTGATAGCTGACCCATGCCCCCAGACAGAAGAAAGCAAGTGCTATAAAAACATAGGATTTGCTGCCTGTAGCCATATAGGTCATGAACACCGCCATGCAAAAGAACAGCAGTGCTGAGCCCAAGTCTCTCTGTACCACGAACATCAGGATGGCAATACCCCAAATACACAAAAGCGGCGCGATGAAGCGCAGGGGCGGCAGCCGCAAAAAGCCAAACCTTCTTTTGGATTCCTGCAGTATCTGCCGATGATCAGACAAATAGGCAGCCAAAAACAAAACCAGCAAAATCTTGCCGAACTCTGACGGCTGTACCTGCAATGGCCCCAAAATCAGCCAGTTTTTGCTGCCGCCGATCTCTGTGCCGAAAACCAGGGACAGACACAGCACCACCAGAGTCAGCAGCCCCAAAATGTACTGGTACTGCATCAGCTCCCTCAGTTTGCTGGAAAGCTGCACTACAGCCAGCAGGACCACCAGCCCGATGATCAGCCATCTCAGCTGCGGAATGCACAGAACAGGCTTCAGTCTGCCCAGCATGACCACACCGATACTGGCAAAAAACATCACCATGGGCAGCAGCCATACATCATGAGTAAACCTTCCCCTCAGCAAAAAGCACTGGACGCCAAAGGCAGCTGCCACAGCACCTGCGCCCCAATACAGGACACTGTAGTCCACAGCAGGGTGCTGCTGCAAAAGCAATATGCCCAGCCCCAGCAGCATGATGCAGGCATCCACCGCCAATAAAACCAGGCTTTCACTCTTCATTGTACTTCACCACTATCACAGAAATATTGTCTGTGCCGCCGCCAGCCTTGGCACATTCCACCAAAGAAGCAGCAGGATCATGACAGTTCCGGGCCTCCAAAACCGTCTGGATGGCCTCCTCTGTCACCATATTCGTCAGCCCGTCGGAGCAAAGGAGCATGATATCACCAGGCTGGAGCGTAAACTCTCCCGTATCCACCTGCACATACTCATCCACGCCGACAGCTCTCACCAGCATATTGCGCTTGGGATGATTCTCTGCTTCCAGCTGGGTAATGCTGCCGCTGGCAAGCAGATCATTGACATAGGTGTGATCCTGGGTAATCTGACGCATCTCTCCGTTCCGTATCAGATACAAACGGCTGTCTCCCACATGAGCCCACAGCGCTCTGCCGCCCTCAATATGCAGACAGGTAGCAGTAGTACCCATTCCCTGATGCTCAGGGTGGGACCTGATGCTGTCCAAAATCGCCCGATTGCCGCTGATGACCATGCCGCGGATACCATCCTGGTCCAAGGAACCTGTCTCCTTTGACAAAAGCCTGTTTACCGTGCTGGTAAAGATATGGCTCGCCACCTCGCCAGCTACATGCCCTCCCATACCATCAGCCACAATAAAGTCAGAGGGCGGTCTGCACAACAGGCTGTCCTCATTCAGACTGCGCTGCAAGCCTATATCTGACATCTGAAAAAAATCTATCAACTCTATCACCGCCCAAATTGAAAGGTCACTGTACCTATGCTGATAATATCCCCTGACTGAAGATACTGCCGTCCGGCAATCTCCTGCCCGTTGACATAGGTTTTGTTCACACTTCCCAAATCTTCAATTACATATAAATTGTTCATCAGCTCCACCACAGCATGCCTGTGCGACACATAGCCATCCTGAATGACAATATCATTGTCACTGCCGCGGCCAATGGAAATAGACGCTCCAAAGGCAAACCTCCGCCCCAGCATGGAGCTGTCTGCTGCTTCCAGGACAGTCAGGACAGCCTCATCCGGCGTAATCTGCGTCTCTGCATAAACATCCTCGAAAACAGGCTTTGCGGATGCTGTCATAAATTTTATGGTCTTATAAACAAAAAACAACAGAAAAAACAGCAGCCCATACTGCATGCCTACACTTAAAACCTTAATGGCCATTGCCGTTCCCTGCATTTATATCACCTCATACAGCAGTACAGTCTCACCGATAGTTATTTCATCCCCTACACGGAGCAGCTGGGGTGAAACCACCCGCTGACCATTGACAAAGGTACCGTTCAGGCTTTCCGCATCATACAGGATATGGCGATGCCGCTCATAGGCGATATAGGCATGAACCCTGGAGGCATTATTGTCTGTCAGGATAAAATCATTATTGACGCGCCTGCCAAGATAAATCTGCTTCTCACCAAATTCCAAATAAGAATCTATATCCGGACCGTCTACAGCCAGCAGACTGACCATTTTGTATTCAGTCGGCAGGTTCAGCGGCGGATTGAAAGCAGACTTATCCAAAATAATCGTGTTGCATTCTGCCTGAGTTATTTCCTCCGTCTGCGGTCCATCGTCGGTAAAACGGGCAGAAACAGTGCAGGTACCCTTGGCCAGCTCACTGCTGCTGTTGATAGTGACTGCCAAATCTCCATCCATGAAGCAGTCATTCCTGATAACCAGCTTTTCCGCCTGAATGTACAGCTCATCCAAAAAATTCCGCACACAGAGCCTCTGATAATCCTCGCCTGTCAATTCGATGTAAAAGCTGTTGGGCACCACTGCCTCCGCTCTGCCTTTTTTGCGGCGGTGCAGCAGCTCACGCTCCAGCTGCTTCATGATTTCGGACTGCTCCACAGAGCCTCCCAGCTTGCGGTTAAAAAAACCTTCTATATGCTTTTCCAAAAAGGATTCGAGCCTGCCTATTGACATATCAATCTACCCTCCCCTGAAAATATATGCTTATCTTTTAATTTTAACTCTATATGGGTATTTAGTAAAGCAGGTTTTTCTGCCTTCCTTCCAGTGATTGT
>JAQUZO010000082.1:0-1430 GCA_028691285.1 Anaerovibrio sp.
CTGGACGGAGGCTTCGGCGAAAAGATTGCCCGCTTCTATGGTGCTTCTGCCATGAGGGTTCTGAATTTTGGTCTGGACAAGAAGTTTTATGACCGCTATGATGCCGGTGAGCTGGCGCAGGAATGCCATCTGACGCCGGAGCAGATCTGTGAGGATGTGCTGCAGGTCCTTAAAGGGCTGGCATAAAGCTATTTTGTCGGCGGATGCCTGGTCAGACTTGACGGCAGCCCGTCCGCAAGCCTGAGTGAATACAATATCTGCATTTTTGACGCATTAGCGTCCAGTGATGCTTTTCTTGGAGTCGGCAAAAGATTGCAGCGGCAGGATATGAGAATGTCCTGCCGCTTTTTTCGTATAAATAGTATGTATCTCCATTCCGTATCATATATGTAGGGAAAATTATTTCTGTTTCTTTTTCCGAGAAAAATAGTTATAATAAACGATGTGTTATTTTATAACTGTATCTTTGTAGTAGTTGACGAATTTTCTTGACCGATGGGTGAAAATATGCTATTATACAAAACATACAGGAAAACAATGTTTTAGGAGTTGACGCCTGTGATTGATTTATCCCATATAGAGAAAATCTATGACAGTCCTGCCGGTCCAATGCGTGCGATAAAGGATATCAGCCTGCATATCAATAAAGGCGAAATTTATGGCATTATTGGCCTCAGCGGTGCTGGCAAATCTACCCTGGTACGCTGTATCAACCTGTTGGAGCGGCCTACAAGCGGCAAGGTGACAGTGGACGGACAGGATATCACTGCGATGAGCGACAGTCAGCTTAGGCAGACGCGCAAGAGCATCGGCATGATTTTTCAGCATTTCAATCTGCTTTCCTCAGCCACCGTGTATGATAATGTAGCCTTTCCGCTGCGCCTTTTAAATGCGCCGAAGGAAGATATCAAAAGGAAGGTCACGGATCTTTTGGAGCTGGTCGGGCTGGCGGATAAGGCAGAGCAGTATCCGTCGCAGCTTTCCGGCGGACAGAAGCAGCGGGTGGGTATTGCCAGAGCCCTGGCAAGCGAACCAAAGATTTTGCTGTGCGATGAAGCGACCTCCGCGCTGGACCCTCAGACGACCAAGGCAATTTTGCAGCTTATTCGCGATATCAATGCCAAGCTGAAGCTGACCGTCGTGGTCATTACCCATGAAATGCAGGTCATCAAGGACATCTGTGACAAGGTGGCAGTCATTGACAAGGGCGTTATTGCAGAAAAGGGAGATGTGCTGGAGGTGTTCACCAATCCGGTGCAGCCTATTACCAAGGAATTCATCAGCGTGCTTCTCAGCAACGATCTGCCTGTGGGCTTCCGTGAAAGGGAGGTCCAGTCTGAGCCGTTTGCGGACAGCCTGCTTCTGATCCGCATCACCTTTATCGGCGCATCGGCCAATGAGCCTGTAATCAGCCGTCTGATAAAAAACTT